>PIVL01000127.1 GCA_003354145.1 Paracoccaceae bacterium | reverse complement strand
TGTGAGACAACGGGCAGGAGCGCGGTGAACGACCGGTTTGGATTTTGACTACTTGGCCGGGCGGCAACGACCGCTTTGGGGCATCCGCGCTGCACCGCCGCACTCTTGTCGCGGGATGGGACCTGGCGGCATCACTCCGAGGCTTCAGATTTCGCTGCAGACGCATCATCTGCACCCACGGCTCGGATCCAGTTGAACACAATGACGCGCTGGGCGTGTCACGGTTGTTGAATTCACGTTTTCCAGAAACGACCAGTGCTACGCAGAACGGCGGTGTGGCATGACCCGGCGCAAGACCCCTGAGGCCGACGCCCAGCGCGCCAACGTGCAGGCGCTTCGGTTTGTTCTTCCGCGTGGCGCAATCGTTCATCATTCCGTCAACGAGGTGACCTCCGGGGATCGACGCGCAAAAACCCGTCAGGCAATCCTTGTCGGCATGGGTGTGCATCCCGGTTTTTCCGACCTGATCGTGTTGTCCGAAGGTCGGGTGCTGTTCCTTGAGGTCAAAAGCAAAACCGGGCGCGCTCTACGTCATCCACCAGCAACTGACCTTTGACGGTCAGGCCATCGTTGGATTCTTCGATATGATCCCAGACGCCAATCACTTGCGTCTGATCGTGGCCGAACAGCATCGGAAGTGTTTTGGGTGACGTGATCGCGCCCTTTTCGATCACGTCACCAACCCGGTCAGCCGAACCAAACGGCCATGCAATGCCGGTGATTTCGCCTGCGTCGGTAACTGAGAACGCGGCCTTGATTTCGATGCGGTCATTCATGCTGCGACCTCTTGATCTGGCGTTTCAGGGCCATTCCAACGGGCATCCAGAATATCCAATGCCAGTGGGTACAGTTCATCAACGGGCCGGTTGCGCGCATATGTGTCGGTTACGCCGGATCACATGGCGCAGAACAGATCGATCAGCTTGAGCTCCATTCGGGCCAGATCGCGCCAAGACGGGGTGTTCTCCAGCCGCGACCGGGTCGGCTTGGAGGCAAGAGCGTATCGTCATTCATGGCGGGCTGGATTTTCAGCTAATGGTGGGTGATCTTGTTCAAACACCAAAATCATACACTATTTCAATAGCTTGATCCCCGCCCGCCAACCAATTCACGCCGCTTCATGTTTAATTCGGGCTAGCTACGAGAGATTGAGATCTTCTTCGCTTCACTTGCAGCCTCAGGTGCTTTTTTGGGCACGATAATGTGCAGAACGCCTTCCTTCATTTTTGCACTGGCCTTATCTCCCTGAGCATCCTCGGGCAGTTTGAAAGTACGACGAAACGCCCCGTACTGGCGTTCACTGAAGTACCAGGTGTCACCCTTTTTTTCTTCATGTGATCGCTTTTCGCCACTAACAGTAATGAGCCCTTTTTCGACGGTTAATTCGATGTCATCATCGGACACCCCAGGTAGCTCCATGCTGATGTCATAGGCACTTTCGTCACTTGAGGCTTCTGTGGCGGGACTTAACCATTCGGCCAAGCGCGTCCCAAAGGAACGAAATGGATCATAAAGCGAAGGCCAAAGCCCTGAGTGATTCGATTTTTCAATCATTTTTTCTACTCCTTTCAAGTTGCCCCGCAATCATCTCACATTCAGAGGCATTCCGCTTTGATTTGGCTCAAGAACGCGACCAGATACCTTCAGTGTTTTCTAACCGGACCACCGTTTTCCAAGCGATACCATCCAATCCAACCTCTTCCATTTGATCGAGATCATTGCCTCCGGTGCCTGCTTCGGGTCGCATCTACTCCATCGAAGGACTCCGGATCATGAACCACGAGAAATCTATCCACTCACTGGATTCTGAAACAATGTTGTACCGTTTCGTTAAGTGGCTGCACAGCCAGCCCGAGTTGACCCGCGTCGTTATCACTGCCGCGATAGGGACCGTGCTGGCTTGGATCACCTACGAGGTGGTCTATGCGTTGAACGGGCTTGCGGCTCGGGCCACCACCAGCTGGGTCATAGCCTTCACAATTGGGATTTTCCGCCAGCACCATCTGCACAGAACCCTGTCCTTTCCTGCAGCCCGACTGAGTTATGGCGATTCCCTTCGCCGCGAGGTGTTGGCCAGCATTACCGTTATCGTTGCCAGTGCTGGGCTGAACTATGCACTCGCGGTCTTGGTCGGATTGCATCACCGGCTGGCTTGGATCGCATGCCTCGTCAGTGTCGCGATGCTGGAATACGCGCTTATGAAACTCTTCGTGTTCCGCAGTCGCCGCTCGCAGGCCCGTCAATGACCCCGCCCAGCTACGTGGATTTTACTGCAGTCGCCCGCGTTTATGCCATGCTTCGCACCCGTCGACTGGAAGCGATCCGTCCAGCCACAGCGCAAGCCGCCACGCTAAAACGCCTTCTGCACCGTGCTGTCGATACTGATTTCGGCCGTGCTCACCGGTTCGCCACGATCAACAGTATCGAAAGTTACCAGAGTCAGGTGCCGATCCGCGACTATGCCGATTTCTGGACTGATTGGTGGGAACCCGCCTATCCGGGCCTCGTCAACATCAGCTGGCCGGGAAAAATTCCCTATTTCAGTCTGACCTCGGGTACCACAACCGGGCGTTCGAAATACATCCCTTACACTATCGACATGCGACGCTCGGCTGTGCGCGGCTTTCTCGACTTGTTGTGCTTTCACTTGAAGTGTCGGCCACAGAGCCGCCTGATGGGCGGAGCCGTGTTAGCCCTGACCGGACCCGTCGGGCTCGATTCTGCTACTGATGGTGCCACCGAGGCAGCAGTCAGCACCATCACCGCCGACGCGCTGCCAGGCTGGCTGCGCCACCGTGTCCTACCGCCGCCTGAACTGGCCGACCTCGACGACTGGCAAGAGAAAATCCATCGACTTGCACCGCTGTCACTTACTGGCGATGTGCGATTCCTCGGTGGTTCTCCTAACTGGCTGTTAATTTTTCTCGCCGAGGTGGCAGAGCTGCATCCTGGCAGCCTCGACCGGCTGACCGATTGGTATCCGGGGCTCGAGCTCATCGTGCACGGCGGGGTCAATTTCGCTCCTTACCGGGACCGCTTCCGCGCCCTGCTAGCCGACAGCCACGCGGAAACCCGTGAGATGTATTCTGCCTCTGAGGGGGTGTTCGCCTATGCCGACCGCGGCGATGGCCAAGGCATGCGATTGCATATGGATGGGAGGATATTCTATGAATTCGTACCGCCCGATCAACTGACCGCCCCCAACCCCGATCGCCGTTGGATCGGCACCGCCGAAACCGGAGTGGATTACGCGCTGGTGATTTCATCGGCCGCAGGTCTCTGGTCCTATGTCGTGGGCGACATCGTGCGCCTCGTCGATCTTGACCCGCCCCGACTTATCGTCAACGGCCGCGTGCAAAAGGGCCTGTCCACATTCGGCGAACACCTGATTGAGGCCGAGATCGCCGAGGCACTCGCCGGGGCCGCCACTGCTCAGGGAATCGCAGTGCTGGACTATTCGGTCGGTAGTCAACGCGGCGAAACCAGCGGCTATCACTTGTTTCTGATAGAACCCGCAGCGCAGGCAATCACCAGCGACAGCGACCGGTTGGCGAGCGCTATCGACGCCCGGCTGTGTGCGTTGAATGAGGACTATGCCGAGCTGCGCCGTGACCAAGCGCTCGCCGCGCCGCAGGTCCGGCTGGTGCCGCCCGGGGGCTTCGCCACCTGGATGAAGATACGACGCAAGCAGGGCGGCCAAAACAAGGTGCCGCGAATCGTCACCGATCCGGACCTGTTTGCAGACATCGCGCGGACCGTACTCAACGTGAAAGGTCGGGCCAGTGACACCTGAAACCCTTTGGGCCGACCCTGACACCGGACGCATGATCACCCACAGCGATCGCCCGTCCGAGCAGACGATTGCCCTGCTCGAAGGTACAGTATGGGGCAGCCGCGCCACACGCTACCGGATCCTGGGAATCGCCGACAAACTTGCCCGCCTGCGTGACCCTAGCTATTTCATCCTGTCCGAACAGGACCGCGAACTTTGCGTCTTTGTGCTGGACTTCTGCCATAAGCGGCTGATGGAACAAAACTGTGGCGCCTGGCATTTCGTAATGACCGCGACCGTACCGAACCGGCAAAACGAGGGGTTGGCGGGGCTGCTCATCGAGCATGTGCGAGCCCACTGCGTTGCCACTGTCGGTAAGCCCGGCTTCGGCTATGCCTATGTCGAGTCTTCCACCGAGTTCTCCCTGAAACTCTCGGAACAAATCGGTTACACGGTCGAGGCCGCCATTCCCCTGACCCTGTTCTCCCGCCTCAACCCCCGTCCCGATCCGGCGGTTGCGGGGCTGTGCCCCGAGAACGTCAACCCGGTGCTGCGCGGGCTGGAAACTCTTTATGCCGATCACGAGTTGACCGATTTCGGTACCGCACTCCGACCAGACGAGTACCTGGCTCTGCACCAGAACGGCCGCATCGTCGCCGGGGCACAGGCCGAACTTCTGCGCTGGTCAGTTCAGGCGATGCCTGGGGTGGCAGGGAAACTCTTGCTTGACGTCCTGCCGCACCTGCCGGGAGTGAACCGACTTCTCGACCTGCGTGACCTGCGCATCGTCCGCTTTGGCAACTTGCTGGTGCCTGAAGGCTCCGAAGACGCCCTGTTCCGGGTGTTGGAAACCGCACTGTTGCAGCACCGCGCCCGGATCGGCCTGATCATGCTGGACCAGCGCAGCGAACTGTTGCAACGCATACTTGACCACGGACGGCTGGGGTTGCTGTCCGGCGCGTTAAAAGGCTCAGCCAAGTTGCAAATCGATGTGGTGGGAATGAACGCACCGATGCTGGCACATCTCGCCAATCATCCGCTGCTGGTCAGCGCCGGTGATGTGTTCTGACCTTCAGGACCCGCTGCGAACAAGCCAGCGACCCAGCGGCCCGGGCATCAGCTTGAACCCTGCCGCTATCACTTTGTTGGCTAGCCCGGGTATGCAGACCGCCCTGTTGCGGTCGACCGCCGCGATCGCCGCCCCTACAACGTCGTTGGGCTCGCTCCACATCCACTGCGGAAACGTTACCGATTCCACAGTACCACCGGCCGCCTTCTGAAAATCGGTCCTGGTAAATCCCGGACACAGGGCAGTGACATGAACACCGCCCGACCGCAACTCTTCACGCATCGCCAACGAAAATTGGAGCAGAAATGACTTGACCGGGTAGTATAGCGTCCCCCCCGCATGGGGCGGCAGAAATGCCGACAGAGACGCCACGTTGATGATCATGCCGCCGCCCCGCTGCACCATCGTCGGCGCGAATAGCCTGGTCAGATGCACCGGCGCCACCGCCATAACTTCCAGACAAGCGCGGTGCCGCGCCCAGTCTACTTCGCTCAGGGTACCCGGTACCCCGAAGCCCGCGTTGTTGACCAGACCGCCGATCTCGATCTGCCGCTCGGCCAGTTCCTGCCAAAGCCGGTCCGGGGTCGCCGGGTCCGACAGGTCCGCCGGGATAGTTGTCACCGACACCCCATGTGCCGACACCAGCGCCTCAGCCAGTTCCAGCAAAGGCCCCTCGCGTCGCGCCACCAAGACAAGATCGTGACCTCGCTGCGCAAAGGCGTGAGAAAACGCACGACCGATCCCGGCTGACGCTCCGGTGATCAGTACTGCACCATCGCTGTGCCCTGGCATTTATCCCGCACCTTTCTCGCGTAGCTCGCTCAGGCACTTTAGCAGATAGTCGATTTGCTCTCGCTCATGCTGACAGGTCATGACGAACCGGATTCGCGCCATGCCCAGCGCCACAGCGGGATAACGCGCATGCGGCGCTACGATGCCACGATGGCGCAAGTGCCGCGTCACGTCGGCCGCCTTCAGCTCATCACCGATTAGCGTCGGCACGATATGCGCCTCGCTACCCAGCGTATCGTAGCCCAGCGCTTCAACCTCACGACGGAAATAAAACGCATTCTCCAACGCTTTTTCCCGCCGCCACGGCTCGCGTTCGGCCACGTCGATCGCTTCGGCAACACCGGCGGCAATTGCTGGCGGCAAAGGCGCTGAGAAAATATAGGTCCGTGCAGAGATGCGCAGGAAATCAATAAGCTCGCGGTCACCGGCCACATAGCCGCCAATACCGCCGAAGGCCTTGGTAAATGTACCCATCTGCAGATCGACCTCACTGGTTGGCACACTGTAATGCTCCAGGCTGCCGCGTCCGTTGTCGCCCAGCATCCCCACCCCGTGCGCATCGTCGATCATTAACATTGCGCCCTGTTTACGGGCCAGCCGTGCCAACTCGGGTATCGGGGCGATGTCGCCATCCATGCTGAACACCCCGTCGCTGACGATAAATTTTGACGACTTGTCCGATGCTGCCAACAGCTTGGCCAGAACCCCGGTATCCTTGTGTGGAAACTTGGTGACCACTGCTTTCGCCAGTCGCACACCATCGACGACACTGGCATGGTTCAACTCTTCGCTGAACACCTCCCAGTTTGGATCGGTGCCCGCCTGCGGCCCGGCGCCGACGGATTGCCCCAAGTGGGTTTCGGCAATAGCTTGCAGCAGATCGACCTTCATCAGCGCCGGAATCACGCCGACATTGGCCATGTACCCTGCCGCAAAGCAGATAGCGTCCTGCTGGCCAACATGTTCGGCAATCCGGCGCTCTAATGCACGGTGCACGTCGATATTGGCCGCCATCTGTCGCGAGCCACCGGACCCCAACCCGTAGCGGTCCAGCGCCTTGGCCGCAGCTTGTTTGACCTCGGGGTGGTTGGACAGACCCAGAAGGTTGTTGGAACAAAACAGAAGATGATCGCGGCCATCGACCCAGATCACTGGCTCGGTTGTGGCGCTGTTGACGATCGGATTCTGCGGATACAGACCAGTGGCCTTCACCATACCCACCAATGACTTGATACGTTCCGTGGGTGACTGGCCAACCTTTTTCATGTCTCCCCCCCTTCGATTGCGACGGGCCTAGCGTAAGGCCAACCGTAAAAGTTTGAATTGATCTGAATCATGGAACCCGCCTCGCAGCCAGCAGCAGGATCAGACATGACCCAACCGGAACTTCGGTCCACAGCCGGGATAGAAACGGCACCAACAATCCCAAGGCATTCTTCGAACGAAACGGGATGACCCCCGATGCGGTGGCTTAATGCAATTCGCTGATTAGCGGCGCTACGAAGTTTCGATTGGGCTGTATCTTACCAACCTAAAACGCTGTGTCATTCCCTACCCGGTTCAATGACGATGCCGGTAAGATTTCCGTAGGGCCATCGCCTCTCGTACACGAGCCTCAGCCAGTGCATTTGCGGCCTGTCGTGGCATGATCGCCTTGTCGCGATTTTGTTGCAGAACCTCCATCGTATTCCTGCGGATCTTTTCATCTATCGCCGCTATAGCCTGGTTTTCACTGCCGCCATGGTATTCGACGGATGCACAAATCACGCCGCCAGCATTTGCGATGAAATCCGGAACCACAAGAACGCCCCGGTCGTGCAGCGTGTTCTGCGCAGTTGCCGTTGTCGGAATATTGGCACCCTCAACAATCAATTTCGCTCTTACATCTGCAACATTCGTATCGTCGATGATATCAGGCCGCGCAGCGGGGATCAGAATGTCGCAGTCAGCTGCAATGACGGTGTCACGCTCATCCAGCCGTGCACCGACAAGGTCACAAACACTCAGGTTTTCGGCTTTGAGGGTAAGCAGCCGGAAAAGGTCAAGACCGTCCGGATCAAAGACAGCACCCCGGGAATCCGAAACCGCGACGATCCGCGCGCCTTTGTCTGCCAGATGCAGCGCTGCGTGTTTTCCAACCGCTCCGAAGCCCTGAATCGCAACCCGTGCACCATCCAGATCGACATTGCAGAAAGCCTGCGCGACGTCGGCGGCAACGGCCACGCCAAATCCTGTGGCACCGATTTCGTCAAGGGGTATACCACCGATGACCCGTGGCAGCCCGACGGCGCGCGAAATCTCGTCGTGAACCCAAGCCATGCACGTCTCGTTCGTTCCCATGTCGGGTCCCGGAATATGGTCCGTCACTTGCTGAATTGCCTGCGCAAAGGCCCGCATCAGGGGCTCTTTCCTGGCCCTTTCCATTGTCGGATCGGCAATAATTACCGACTTGGCACCGCCGTGCGGCAAACCGGCGGCGGCATTTTTCAGTGTCATGGCTCGGGCCAGCCTTGCGCATTCTGACAACGTGACATCAGAGGCCATCCTGACGCCACCTATCGCGGGGCCGGTTGCGGTATTGTCAATGACGACAATGGCCCGCAATCCTACCGCTTCATTGTTGATGTGAATGATTTTTTCGGGCCCGAGTACATCACAAATATCGAATACTTCGTTCATGCATCAATCCATTTCGTCAATCGTTGCGCGCTCAAGGTCTCTGCGGACCGCAGCCAAAAAACGCGCCGCTTCACCGCCAGTGATTGCCCGGTGATCAAAAGTCAGGGACAGCGGCAGAACTCGGTGGATGGCGGCGCTGCCATCAACGGCAAGACAGGCCTCGGATATTCGTCCGGCACCCAAAATTGCAACTTGCGGAGTGGTCACGACAAGAGCGGCAAATTCGCCGCCGATCATGCCGAAATTCGACAACGTGATTGTGGCACCTTTCAGTGCGTCGGGCGGGATCGACCGGTTGGTTACGGAGTGTCTCAGCTCCTTAATGCTGTCCTCGATACTCTGCGCCTGATGGGCCGTGCGCAAAACCGGTGCGAACAATCCGTCCGGCGTGTCGATTGCAATGGCAATGTCGACATGATCGTGCAATTGCAGTCGTTGCCCATCGAACCAGGCGTTCAGCGTCGGTTCCAATGCACAAGCGGCAACAAGAGCGTTCACCAGTCGCAGGATCGGTTCCTCGTTCTCGGGCCAGTCATGAATATCGGCGCGGTCGGTTACCGTGGCAGGGACGATTTTCGAATGTGACTTCTCCATTGCTATGGCCATCGCACGACGCACGCCCCGAAGCTCTTTACCCTCAACCCGGCCTGTCGCCACGTTTGATATGTCTCTGGACAGGATCGCCCCATCGGGACCGCTGCCGATGAGGGTGGACAGATCAACGCCTTTTTCCCGGGCCAGCTTGCGTACGGCAGGCGACGCTTTTATTTTGGCGGTGCGTACCATTGGCTGTTGCTTTGGTTTCGCCCCGGCTGTTGGCGGCAAGGGCGCAATGTCGCCGACAATGGCGCCCGTGTCCTCGTACTTTTCCGTACTAATTTCAATCAGTTGCGCGCCAACGCTGACAATGTCTCCCTCTTGGGCGAACAGGCTGGCTATGGTCCCTGAAAACGGCGCTGGCACCTCGACAACCGCCTTGTCGGTTTCAACCGAAACCAGGGGCTGATCGGCGATCACATGGTCACCCACCGAAACATGCCAGGTAACTATTTCGGCCTCAATCAGGCCCTCGCCGAGATCAGGAAGCGTGAAAATGCTCATGCGAACTCCATCACATTGTGGACGGCTTTGAGAATACGCGCCGCGTCCGGCATGTAATGCGCTTCAAGCCGGAAATATGGCATCACCGTATCAAATCCTGTCACTCGTCGGATCGGGGCCAGCAGGCTGGTCATGCAGTGTTCGGCCAGATCGGCGGCGATTTCAGCACCGAGCCCGGCGGTCAGGGGCGCTTCGTGCACAATAACACAACGCCCGGTCTTTTCGACCGATGACCGGATGGTGCCACGATCAAGCGGTTTCAGCGAAGCAAGGTCGATGAGATCTGCCGATATGCCCATTTCAGCAAGCTGATCGGCCGCTTCATTCGCCTCGGTGATCATCGCGCCCCAAGCGACAAGCGTAACATCCGCGCCTTCGCGCAGCAGAACCGCCTTGTTGATCGGCAGCGCCATCCCATCATCTTCGACAGGCTCGCGTATTGCCCGATAAAGCCGTTTGGGTTCAAAAAATACGACCGGATCTGGATCGCGGATAGCCGCCAGTAATAACCCATAGGCGCGAGCAGGCGAACTTGGAATCACCACCCGCAGCCCCGGAATATGGGCAAGCATCGCCTCAGTGCTTTCGGAATGGTGTTCGGGAGCCTTGATACCCCCGCCATAGGGCGCGCGCAGAACCAACGGGCAGGTCAGCCGCCCGCGTGTGCGGTTGCGCAGGCGCGACGCATGGTTGGCAAGCTGATCAAGCGCTGGGTACAGAAACCCCGTGAACTGAATTTCTGCAACTGGTCGCAAGCCATGCGCCGCAGCACCCACTGCCATGCCTGCAATTGCCGTCTCGGACAATGGCGTGTCGCGCACGCGGGATGCCCCATAACGTTGCGTCAGACCGTCGGTGGCCCGGAACACCCCACCGTCAATCCCCACATCCTCGCCAAAGATGATAACGTCCGGGTCCTCCTTTAGCGCACGTGACAGGGCCATGCGGATTGCCTCGATCATGGTGCACTCAGGCATCGCCCAACTCCCCAGCCTGGGCAGCCTGATCCTGTGTCGGGTCTGCGTAAAGGTATTCGAACATTGAACGGACGGGCTGTGGTGGTGTTGCTAGATACGCCTCGGCCGCTTTCTCGATCTGATCGCGGCAGCCGTGCAGCAAAGCCTCTTCATCTTTCTTGGCCCAGCCATGATGCGCCACCAGATACGCTCTCAAGCGGACCAGCGGTTCCTCGCTCCAATGCGAGCTGACCTCCTCATCCGCGCGGTAGCGGCTGGCATCGTCTGCCGTTGTATGATCGCCCAGCCGGTAGGTCAGGCATTCGATCAACGTCCCGCCCTTGCCGCTGCGCGCCCGGACCAGTGCGCGTTCGATCGCTTCGCGCACCGCAATCACGTCATTGCCATCGACCTGTTCGCCGGGGATACCTGCGGCCACCGCTTTGTCGGCAAGGGCACGGGCCCGGGTCTGATCGACGCGTGGCACCGATATTGCCCATTGGTTGTTGGCGATCACGAACACCGCAGGCAGCGTCCAGATACCGACCATATTCAGAGCCTCATAGAAGTCCCCCTTTGACGTAGCCCCGTCACCGCCAACGGCAACCGCAACGCCGGGTTCACCTTTCTGAACCATGGCCAGCGCAACACCGGCGGCGTGGGGAAATTGCGATGCCACGGGAATACAGACCGGAAAATCCTGCCGTGCCACGGCAAAGTCATTTCCACGCTCGTCGCCGCCCCAAAAGAGGAACATCTCCTCAAGCGATACGCCACGCCACAACTGTGCACCATGTTCACGGAACGACGGCAACAACACATCTTCATCAGACATGGCGCTCGCGATACCCACGGCGACAGCCTCCTGCCCCAGGCTGGACGCGTAAGTCCCCAGACGCCCGGTACGCTGAAGCGATATCGCCTTGGCGTCGAAGGTCCGTGTTCTGACCATCGCCGAATACAGCGCCACCAATGTCTCGCGGTGACGCGCGAACCTGGGTAGGTCGAGAACCGGCAGCCCTGCCGGGTCCAAAAACACCGTGACGCCAGACAATTCATGGTCTGCTTGGATTGGCATGCTTCACGCCCCTTCCGGCTTGCTGAGTTCTCTGGCCATCTGTTCCCGCATGACAAATTTCTGCACCTTTCCGGTGATCGTCATCGGGAAGTCATCGACAAACCTGACGTATCGCGGGATCTTGAAATGGGCGATCTTGCCTTTGCAAAACGCTCGGATTTCGTCGGCTGTGACGCTGTGGCCCTCGCGCAACTTAATCCAGGCGCAGATTTCTTCGCCATATTTCTCGTCCGGAACGCCGATCACTTCGACCTGTTCGACCGCAGCGTGAGTATACAGGAAATCCTCGATCTCGCGCGGGAAAATGTTTTCACCACCGCGGATCAGCATGTCCTTGATCCTGCCGACAATCTGGAAATACCCCTCGTCGTCCACCACGGCGATGTCACCACTGGCGATCCAGCCTGCCTCGTCAATGGCCTCGCGGGTCTTTTCGGGGTCGTTCCAGTACTTTGGCATTACGCAATACCCCCGGGTCAGCAATTCACCCGGCGTACCGCGCGGCGTG
>PIVL01000965.1 GCA_003354145.1 Paracoccaceae bacterium | reverse complement strand
GTGCCGTCCAGGTTGGCAGGGTATTTCGAGTACGAACTGTGGGCTGAGAGCTTAAGTTGTCAATAAGGTTGCCCACGAAGACCTCTGGACGAACACCAGGAGGCGGAACAGGCGGCTGCACAGGAGCGCCGGGCGACTCGTAGATCGGTCTGGCCCGGGCCGGTTCGGTAGCAGGCGCCGATGCCTCCGATGGTGGCCTTGAAATGTTAGTTGGTCTCGGCTCTGATGCCGTGGAAAAGGTCTCTCCTGGTCTGTAAGCGCACCTCCAACATCGGTACTCACCGTCTTCCACTCTGACCCCGCAACGCTGACAGAACCGATTTGTAGACTGTCCGTCGAATGCGAAGTCAGGTGGTCTCCAGTTCGCCCATGGGTTGTATGGATCAGGAGCTTGGCCTCCGTCTGTAGGAGCAGACTGTGGAGGTCCTATCCAGAGCGCAGGCTCAGGAGGGTCGACTGGAATCTCAAGAGCAGGAGGAACTGACCAACCAGCGCCGTCTTCATGAGAATGGCTCTGAGTATTGGAAGGAGTACCAGAGGACATCATGAAAACAGGGGCTGAGTCAGAAGAGAGCGTCAGGTTTCCGAAAGGACCGTCGCTAGAAGCGAATGCGAGTCCAACATGTTGTTGTTGATGGTTTCCTCTGGGACCTGAGCCGTCGCAGTTATTTGCAAAGTGGAACTCGGAGCCACA
>PIVL01000964.1 GCA_003354145.1 Paracoccaceae bacterium | reverse complement strand
ATTGATGTTGCCGCACTTGAGGCGATGATAACCCCGCGCACCCGGTTGATCGCGCTTACCCATATCCCCACGCAAGGCGGGCTGGTAAACCCGGCAGCACAAGTGGGCAAAGTGGCACGCAAACATGGGCTGATCTATATGCTGGATGCCTGTCAGTCTGTTGGGCAAATGGTTGTGGATGTGCAGGATATTGGGTGTGATATCCTGTCAGGAACCGGGCGAAAATTTCTTCGCGGGCCGCGTGGCACAGGGTTTCTTTATGTGCGACGTGAAATGACTAAACAGATCGACCCTCCGTTTATTGACCTGCATTCGGCCGTTTGGACCGGTCCAGACAGTTATGAATTGGCGAGCGACGCCAAACGCTTTGAAAACTGGGAAAGTTTTGTCGCCGGGCGCATTGGGTTGATGACTGCGGTACGTTATGCCCGCGAGATTGGCCTTGGCGCAATTGAACAGCGCGTAGTTGGGTTGGCGGCCAACTTGCGGCGGGAACTAAGTGGCGTGAAGGGTGTTACTGTGCATGATCTCGGACAGCACAAATGCGGGATCGTCACGTTTGATAAAGAAGGCACTAATCCAACAGATATGACGCAAAAATTGCTTACCCAAGGCATCAATGTCTCGGTCTCATCGATCGGCAGCGCGCAGCTTGATCTGGGCGCACGAGGTTTGTCTGCGCTGACCCGTGCCTC
>PIVL01000446.1 GCA_003354145.1 Paracoccaceae bacterium | reverse complement strand
CGGACAGGACCGATTGCTTGGGGAGAAGCACGATGAGTTTCTATGTTGGCCGCGCTTTAGTGGGCGCGCTGTTTGTTATTTCAACCTTTATACTGAATACGGCGTCAGCGGAGGCGGACCCGCAGGTTGTGGGAGTGTCGACAGTTGGTGGCAATGACAGTAATACGTATACCACGGACGATACGTTCTGGGTAGATGTGAAATTTAACGCGGTAATGGACCAAAGTACCACGCCGACGCTGGAATTTTACGCCAATCCCGACGGCGCTGACAATCCCGACGGCACTAGCAGCGAGGTTATTCTGTCCCCTGATTGGTTTGTAGAAGGAAAAGCTAAGTGGCGGAGGGATGAACGTACTTATGGTATTAAGTATGTAGTGCCGTCTAGTGCGGCTGGCCCTGCAAGCATCGCTTCGGTTAAGGTGTCAAACCCCGATGAAGTCAAGGACACGGCAAGCAACCCGCTTGATGATAGCGATGTGAGTTATGTCACGGCGAACTTCACTCCCAATATAACGCTTACGGAGACCACCGCGCCAACGGTTGTCAGCGCGTCGACAGACAACGAAACCCTTGTCCCGGGCGGAATGTTCACGGTGTCGGTTAAGTTTAGCGAAGCGATGAATAGAAGTACCACGCCGACGCTGGAGTTATTAAACGCTAGTGGCGTTAATGTCTTGGACGCTTCCTGGGGTACGTCTACGGATACGGCTGCAGGTCTTGGTTGGCAGGATGATGGCAGCGACGGTAGTTATGAAACCTGGAAGATTCAGTATACCGCGCCGTCTAGCCCGTCGGTGTCTGTGACCATCGCTTCGGTTGAGGTGACTAATACCACTGACGAAATAGGCAATGCGCTTGGCGCTGCCACAGTGAATTTCGATACCGCGATCTCGGTTGACGCTGACGTGCCAACGGTTGACAGCGCGGATTGGGAAAATGACGATACGAGCGACTACTCACCAGTGACCCCGGGCGGTACGTTCACGGTGTCGGTTGTATTTGACGAGGCAATGAAGGCAGGTGACACTGATCCCAAGCCGACGCTGACCTTAAAAGCGGTCGACGGTGACGACAACGAGTTTGATATCTCGGGGTGGAACCCTGATTATTCAAGTGCAGGTTTGGGCTGGCAGGACAATATGACCTGGAAGGTCAAATATGAAGTGCCGTCTGGCCTGTCGGGGTCTGTGAGCATCGCTTCGGTTGAGGTGGAAAATGCCAGTGACAAAGCAGGCAATGCGCTTAGCACTGCCACAGTGGATTTCGATACCGAGATCACGGTTGACGCTGACGCGCCAACGGTTGACAGCGCGTCTTGGGTAAATGACAAATTTGACAACCATCTACCAGTGGGTCAGGACGGAGTGTTCACGGTGTCGGTTAAGTTTAGCGAAGCGATGAAGACAAGTACCATGCCGACGCTGGAATTTTACGCCAATCGCGACGGCGCTGACAATCTCGACGGCACTAGCAGCGAGGTTGTTATCGTGATCTCGGATGAGGATTGGAATGTAAAAGGAAAGAGCTGGTCGGATGATGATTTAACTTATTCTATTACGTATGAAGCGCCGTCTGACCCGTTTAGCGAGGCAAGCATCACTTCGGTTGTGGTGAGTAATGCCGTTGACGTTAATAGCAACCCGCTTGATACTACCAATAACGGAGACAGGGCGAATTTCGATTCCAGTATTAATCTTGACGGTATATGGCCGAATGTTGATTACGTGGAGACAACCAACCCAACCCCTGCCCCGGGCGATACGTTCACGGTGTCGGTTGTATTTGACGAGGCGATGAAGACAAGTGACCCCCTGCCGAGGCTGGCATTTTACGACGGTGGGGCCGGCACTGGCGATACGGTCGATATCTCGGGGTGGTATTTAAGTGCAGGTTTGGGCTGGCAGGACAATATGACCTGGAAGGTCAAATATGAAGTGCCGTCTACCCAGTCGACGTCTGTAAATATCGCTTCGGTTGGGGTGGTGAATCATAGCCGTGTGTATGACTTGGCGAACAATACTGTAGATGACGAGATCTCTGATATCACTATCACGGTCGACCTTGACGCGCCGCAGGTTAGTGGCGCGAGTACGACCGATTTGAGCCCTGCACCGGGCGATACGTTTGATGTAGAGGTGACATTTAACGAGGCGATGTCCATCGACGACACCAAAAAGCCGCTGCTGACCTTCTACGACGCTCAGAGCAAGGCGGTCGCTACCACGGACGCCAGCGCGACGACTACCCCGAACTGGTTGTCTGACACTGCTAACATTGGAAGCTGGGTGACAGGTCAAGGCAATACGGTCTGGAAGGTCGAATTAAAAGTGCCGTCTAGCCTGACGACGTCTGTGAGCATCGCTTCGGTTACGGTGGCGAATGCCGCTGACGCTGAAAGCAATGCGCTTAATACGAACAATGACACGTGGACTGTGTCGATCACGGTCAACCCTTCCGCAACCACCGAGCTAACGGTTGAGATTGAACCCGCATCGAAAAGTGTCGACACTTTTGATCCATTTAACGTAAAGATCACCTTTTCGGCGTCTGTAACAGACTTTGTGGGAGATGATATTACGCTGACTAACGCATCATTGGCGACGTTTTCTGGCAGTGAGAAGGTATATGTGGCCTCCATCAAGCCAGATGGTAGCGGGCACATCATTATCAATGTGCCAGCAAACGTGGCCAAGGATGCCAACGGAAACGACAACCAAGAGGCATCCGCGGAGGTTGATGCTTCGGGTTTAATCAAGGCGATAACAAAAACAGTTATTAGCAACTTCATGTACGATCGCGCGGATCAGATTTTGAGCAATAGTCCTTCGCTTGCCAAAAAATTGACCAACCGTGGGGGCAACTCAAGCCAA
>PIVL01000445.1 GCA_003354145.1 Paracoccaceae bacterium | reverse complement strand
CGCGGCCGACCACAGCCGCTGCTGCCGAGCGTGAGCGAGCTGACCGTCAGCGTGCACGACACGACGTGCGTGGCCTGGCTGGCATTGCGACGCTATGCCTCGAACGCGTCGTGGCTCGGGCCGTCCTTCTCGGACGCGCCGATATGGCAGGCGACGCTTCTGCACACAGGCGACAGCAGCCTCACGACCCGGGCACTGGACGCGCTGCGGGCGTTCCTCGCGGCGCGGCACGAGCAAACGCCGGAGAGCCCGCCCGACCTGCAGGCGCTACGCACGAGCACCGCCATCACGGTAGCGGTTGGGGCGGCACGGGACCAGGTGGGGCTCGGCGTGTCCAACGCTGCACTCGCCTTCTACGTGGAGGGCGACGCCCGCGCGTTGCGGAACCTGCTGGCGCTCGTGCACGAGTATATCGGCTTTCGTGCGCGGCACACGGGCGATTTTGCGGTGGCGACGACTCCCCCGTTGCGCCTCGAGGTGTTCGCGCCGTCGTCGGTGGATATCGGCGATACCGCGACGCGCTTCACCGCCGTCGACACGGTTTGTGACCGCGGCGACACTTTGCCGATCGATGTGTTCGCCGCGCCACCGCCGGCGGTCTGCGATAGCGTGCTCCTGCAGATTGAATGGAGCGCGACGTATGACTCGTTCACAGGCACGCTATCGGGCTATACGTGGCCGTTCCGCCGCTTGCTGCAGCGTGAGGGCATCAGCGGCGCGCGGGACCCGTCCAGCGAGGAGTACTATCGCGTGTGGCCGCGCTGTGACATCGACATGTTTGGCGGCAGCGTGCGCTACGACCAAGTAAGAGACGACTGCCTGTACCACGCGCCAATGCGGATGTTGCTGACAGAGACGGCGCCCACGCACACACGTGCGCATCTGTTCATGATCCGCGTGAAGGCCGATCCCAGCGTCAGTGTGCGGCTGGCGCATGCCTCGCACGAGCCATACGACGGCGCGAGGCTCGCACGAGCTGTGCAGCAGTGGAGGGAGCAGTACGCGCAGCAACCGCCGTCGGCGCCAGCAACCGAGGCGGCGGCCGCAGTGGCAGCGCGCGGCGCGGCATCGACCGCCGGCGAGGCGGCGACAGAGACGCGGTCGCACGCGCAATCGGACGGGACCGGAGACGCAGAGGGCGACTCGCCGCCTCGGCGCGGCGGGCGCGGCTCCGACACGCAGAGCCAGGGCATCACGGCTGTCGACGCGGGTGAGCTATGCACTACAGCGGTCAGCTCCCGCGCGCCTCGGTCACCCTCGCCCAGTGCTCGCGCGGCACGCGCGCTACGGCCATCGGCCACGGACGGCACGACGGGCGATACGAGCGATGTCGCGGCATCGGGCGGCTCGGACGCGGCGCGTGGCACCGAGGGACAGGCCGCGGAGCCCGTGGAGCAGGCGACGCAGAAGTGGAAGCGACAGCGCACAATGCTGCAGTCCGACCCGATCGCCGAGGACGCGCCCCCCGAGAGCGAGCCATCGGCGTCGCAGGGGACGTAGAGGAGAGCATGGCGCGTGTGAGCGGCCGTCCGCGCAGGGACGAGCGACGCGATATGGAGCGCAGCCGAGCGCGGCACGGCGCGGACGTAGCGGGGCACGCGGCGTTACCGGCACCGCACGTGACCTCCGTCGCACAGTGGATGCAGACAGTGACCGCACGAGCGCGGTCGGGCCGAGGCACAGCGAGCACAGCAGCTTGCTCGGGGCGATGATTTTCAATTCAGCGACGTGTCGCGCTAGCGTCTCGCACAGGCGTACGGAGAGCGCGGAGGCACGCACTGACAGAGCGCAGCGTCGCGACAACGAGAGCGGGCAGACGGCGCGTCGGCAACCGGTCAGCAGCGCCGTAGCAGCGATGTATTCGTGTGGCAGCGCGCGGGTACGGCACGCGAGCACAGCACGCTGACAGACAGACAGGCCGGGACGGACGTGGAGCACGGACACGCGCGTGAGCACGCATTGCCGCGCCTTGTCCCGTCGCAGCGCGTTGCACGCGTGCGTTGCTCACGACGGAGAGGACACCGCGCGCCGGCGTATACGGTACGGTCGATGTGAGGGGCGGGACGCGACACTCAGGGCGCGAGAGCCGCGGAGAGTGCGCGCACACGAGCGCCATGCCCGCACCCCGCACGATGCAGCGGCTCTTGCGCGCGCATGTCTGACGGCAGCAACATGTGCGCGAGGTACGGCCCCACCTCCACAACGGCTCGTGTGATGGCACGGTATATCACGATCGTCTGCTCGAGCAGGTCGCTCGTCTCGGACGACGACCGGAGGTAGCACATATCTGCGCGTTCGCCCCGCCAGGCAGCCGCGCCGTACGGCCGCCGTGCCGGAACGGCGCGCCACGCGAGCGCGTGCGACCGGCGCCGGCAAGATGTGGAGGCAGCACTGGTACACGGACGTGTTCGCGAGTACGCCGCCGCGCGGCTTCACCGCGCTTGCCGTGCCCGGCTGCGAGCCCGTGGAGCGGCGAGGTAGTCTGTTGTACGACGTGGACGTGCTGATAGTCGTCGGCGCCACGGGCGACCCGATTCCTCACGCGTTCCCAGCCGCGTTCCTCGCGCGCCGAAACGTCACGCTCCGCACGGCCGAGGAGGTGAGGCGCCATGGCATGCAGCCGGAGGACGTGTCAGCGGCGCAGGTGCTGCCCATGAACCTCGACGAGACGCACGACGGCCGGCACCCGGAGATGACGTATCGGCTGATGGGCGCCAGGTGGCGAGGGGAGCCGCTGTTCGCGCGGCTACGCTGGCGCGCCATACTGGAGGCCATCGAGGGCATAGCCGAGGCGTGCACGCCGGGCGAGGACGATCCCGCGCTCATACTGCACCTGGTCTGCGAGACCGGCAGGCATCGCTCCACTGCCGGCGCGGTATTG
>PIVL01000963.1 GCA_003354145.1 Paracoccaceae bacterium | reverse complement strand
GGGTGCCGCGGAGGCCGATTGCGACGGCGGCCGTCCGGGCCGGCGGGCTGGCCTGCGCGAGTGCCGACGCGGTCGGCCCGGCCGACGGCGGCGGCTCCGAAGGCTACGCGACGCCGGACGGCGAGCCGACGGAAAGGCTCGACGTGGGCGCGGACGGTAACGCAGCACAGGACGAGGAGCTCGACGAGAGCGTGCTTGCGGAGCCTGGCGACCGGGTGCAGCAGGAGGCGGCGGCGGCGGTGCGCCAGGACGGGCGAAAGCGCCGCCGAACTCCGGTCGCGGACGACACCGTTCATAAGCTCCACCGTCGAGAGGAGACGAACGACGTCACCGGTGACACGACAGCGCGGACGAACCCCGACGAAGGGCTCAGGAGACGAGCCTATGAGGAGGGCGACGCCACTGCGGAGCCCGACGCAACGTGGCGGACCCGGACAGGGCATCACGGGGCGGGCCCGGCAGCGCGGACGGCCCGAGACATGGGGGCGGTTTCGAGGGTGACACACGAAGTCACGCCGGAGGAGGGCAGCGACCGAGGCTTTGCGGGCAATGAGATGAAAGCGACAGGGGTGCCTAGGGGGGTGCCGCGGAGGCCGATTGCGACGGCGGCCGTCCGGGCCGGCGGGCTGGCCTGCGCGAGTGCCGACGCGGTCGGCCCGGCCGACGGCGGCGGCTCCGAAGGCTACGCGACGCCGGAC
>PIVL01000962.1 GCA_003354145.1 Paracoccaceae bacterium | reverse complement strand
TCTCGTTTTATCTTTCCTACTTCTTTTTGTGCCCATTTCTCTTGCACTGGTGGCGATGCATATTTCATGTTGTTATACAGTTTTTCTATTAGCCCACTATCAGCAAAGCTATAATAGGTGTTAGGGGTTACTATCACATGGTCTACTACATCTATATCAAATAGAATAGCTCCGTGCATCATCTTTTCTGTTATTTTAATATCTGCTTCACCAGGTTTTGGGCTACCTGAGGGGTGGTTATGAACTAGCACTACTTGACTGGCTAGCTTAAGGATAGGTAAGGATAAAGTCTCCTTAGTACCTGCTATAACGGCTTTGTTACTGCCTATACCTATTAGTTCTATGGACAGAATTTTTAAGATATTGTCTAATGCTATTGCCCAAAAATGCTCCTTCCTAGTATCTACTTCCTCGTGTCTTTCAAAAAAGATACGTTGCATTATCTGGTAGGTATCATAGGCACCCTGTATTTTCTCTTTATTCGCACTTCTTAGGTCTACTTCCATATCTTATATACCAAACTTTTCTTTAAGTATCTTATCCGCTACTGACTGGTCTATATGTCCTTGTCTTACTAGTTCTAGGATACTGGATATACCTCTTTGTTCTCCTCTTTGTTCTCCTAGGCGTATGCCTCTTTGCTCTCCTAGTTGTTCTCCTAGGCGTATACCTCTTTGCTCTCCTAGTTGTTCTCCTAG
>PIVL01000961.1 GCA_003354145.1 Paracoccaceae bacterium | reverse complement strand
AGAACAGGAAGCCATGCGTGATTTGATCCGCACACGCAAACAGGCAATGGATGCGCTGAAAGTAGCCAAACAACAGTTGCTGAGTTTCCTGTTGCGTCATGGGTTGCGATATCAAAACGCCAGCTACTGGACAAAACGACATCGACGTTGGCTGGCTGAGTTGCGTCAATTCCGCTATCCCCACCAGCAACTTGCCTTCGAAGAACTCAAGCGCTCCATTGATCAGATTGAAGTGCGTATCACAACCTTGGATCAGACCATTGAAGACGCAATCAGGAACTGGCGCTTCGCCCCGGTTGTGGATGCACTGAGAGCATTATACCAAGGGCCGTTGATATTGACTCATTTGATGACAGAAAATCGTCTTCTGGCAAGGCGCATCTCGAAGAGCGATGTGGTTCATCGGGCAAGAGATGCAACGCTGTCCAGAGGGCGATTTTCTGTCACCGAAGGCCGGATTTACCTGGACTTTGGACATCGTTGCGATCAGCTCATGGTACTGGTACCAGTTCACCAATCGCGCCTCGCCAAAGTCCAGGTAAGTTCCGGTCAAATGGGTCAATATCAATGGCCCTTGGTATTACGAGGTGTGAACACAACGATTGCCGCAACACTGGTAGCTGAGATTGGTGATATCTCCCGGTTTGAAAACCCGCGCCAACTCATGGCCTGGCTTGGGCTGGTGCCCAGTGAACATT
>PIVL01000960.1 GCA_003354145.1 Paracoccaceae bacterium | reverse complement strand
GAGAAGATGAAGGAAGCGTTGGGGCGGGCGGAGCAACGAGCCAGCCTACGGGTGAGGCGTTCGGCAATCTCACACGTCGCCTTTGTGTGCGACGATGCCGAGATCCAACGCCTGTTGCCGCAGGTGATTATCGGAAACGAGAAGGTGCTGCCCCGCTGGGTGGTGGACGCCGTGTCGGGAGCCTCTCGCCTCGACAACATCTTCATCTTGCGGCAGAAGAGCTCCTGGGTGAACCAGAAGGTTCTCGTGAACATAGTGAACTTGCTGGCTGCTTCCCTGAAGGACAAGATGAGCAGCCATGCTTTCATCTTGAGCATGGACGGGGCTCCCTCCCACACCGCGCCAGGTGTGCCGCGGGCATGTGCCCGCGGCGGGTTCAGGTTGGTGTACATCCCGGCATGCATGACGTCGCTGATGCAGCCTTGCGACACGCACGTGTTCGCACGGTACAAAGGCTTCATGCGGAAGCGCATGGAGCAACACCGACTGGAGTCGGCGACGGGCTCGACCACGACGCAGCAGGTTGTGGAGGCGGCGCCCTCCGTCGGGCCAGGCGAGAGGCTCTGGCTTGGACGCACAGGCGAAGGGTTCGGCGGCAGGCACAGCTGAAAGAGCGCCATGACCGGGATGGTCGCTCCCGCTCTGTAGACTGCCTGCAGCTGCTGCAGGGACGGCAATTCCGAGCTCACGCTCGGAGC
>PIVL01000959.1 GCA_003354145.1 Paracoccaceae bacterium | reverse complement strand
GTATCCTGAGTAGGACGGAACACGTGATATTTTGTCTGAATCTAGGGGGACCACCCTCTAATCCTAAATACTACTTACAGATCGATAGTGAACAAGTACCGTGAGGGAAAGGTGAAAAGTACCCCAGTGAGGGGAGTGAAATAGAACCTGAAACCATTAGCTTACAATCATTCGGAGCCCTATGTTTTATACAGGGTGACGGACTGCCTTTTGCATAATGAGCCTGCGAGTTGTGGTGTCTGGCAAGGTTAAGTCAAGT
Source organism: Paracoccaceae bacterium (assembly GCA_003354145.1). GTDB lineage: Bacteria > Pseudomonadota > Alphaproteobacteria > Rhodobacterales > Rhodobacteraceae > NORP181. Next base: position 440 of record PIVL01000959.1, on the reverse strand, counting down.
ACGAAGCCGTAGCGAAAGCGAGTCTTAATAGGGCGATTTAGTCAGATGCTGCAGACCCGAAACGAAGTGATCTATCCATGGGCAGGTTGAAGCTGGTGTAAGAGCTAGTGGAGGACCGAACCGATAGGCGTTGAAAAGTCTCCGGATGACCTGTGGATAGGGGTGAAAGGCCAATCAAACTTCGTGATAGCTGGTTCTCTCCGAAATATATTTAGGTATAGCCTCTAGTAGTAGCATGTAGGGGTAGAGCACTGATTGGGCTAGGGCTGCTTACCGCGGTACCAAACCCTGTCAAACTTCGAATACTACATGTGTAATCTAGGGAGTCAGGCGTAGGGTGATAAAATCCTATGTCGAGAGGGGAACAACCCAGACTAACAGCTAAGGTCCCAAAGTCATATCTAAGTGGAAAACGATGTGGAGTTACTGTGACAACCAGG
>PIVL01000958.1 GCA_003354145.1 Paracoccaceae bacterium | reverse complement strand
CTCAAGGCTCTCAGCTATGAAAACTCAAAACACGAAGGCTGCAGCATGCTGATCCTGACCTGTCCCTATTGCGAAACGTTATGTGACGAAACCGAACTGTCCCCCGGAGGCGAGGCGCATCTGACGCGGCATGGCCCGGGATCATCCGACGATGAATTCAAGGCCTATCTGTTCACCCGCAAAAACCCCAAAGGCGTGCATTTTGAACGCTGGCGGCATGCCTATGGCTGCGGAAAGTGGTTCCACGCCGCGCGCCACACCACCACACTAGAAGTCTTTGGCACCTACAGCGCCCAAACGTTAGAGCCGCCCAAGGACATCCTGACAAAGATCACCAAAAAACATCCGGACTGGCAAAAGGGGCAAAACAACTAATGTTTCTTCTCGTTCCAAATACTCAAAATCCAAGCGTTTCTGCCCGCGAAAGCCAATCAATATGAGCACCCGCATCCCAGACCACGGCCGCCTGATCGATCGCACAGACGAACGTATCTTTACCTTTAACGGCAAAACCATGCGTGGCTATGGGGGCGACACTTTGGCGTCGGCCCTGCTTGCCAATGACCAGATGCTGATGGGCCGGTCGTTTAAATACCACCGGCCACGTGGCGTTGTCGCTTCGGGCGCGGAAGAACCCAATGCGCTGATGAACCTTGGCACAGGCAACCGGTTTGAACCCAACCAACGCGCCACCACGAC
>PIVL01000126.1 GCA_003354145.1 Paracoccaceae bacterium | reverse complement strand
GCCGGTGGAGGGATCGTCTGATCCCACCGAAACTCCATGTTTGATTGTTGAAAGTCATGCCGATCTTGATGGTGGTACAGCACAAGACACTGCAGAGTTTCCTGCTCATTGACTCGCTGTGATCCCGCCGTCGATATAGATGGTTTGGCCGGTGATATAGCTGCCCCCCGGGGCCGCAAGCGCGATGATCTGGCCTACCACCTCGACCGGGTCTGCAATGCGGCCCAAAGGATTGCGCTCAAGGATATGTTCGCGGAAATCATCGCGCTCAAGATGAGGGCGGATACGGTCCGACAGAATAAAGGTCGGGGCAACGCCGTTCACCGTGATACCATGCGGGGCCAGTTCCATGGCGTGTTGTTTGACCAGCATCACTAACGCTCCCTTGGTGGCGCAATAGGCGGAATAGCCACGATCCCGCAACGCCAGTTGCGAACGCACTGAGGCCAGGTGGATTTGCCGCCCGCCCCTGCCTTGCGCAATTTGGTAACGTGCGACGGCCTGCGAAAGAAACATCGCTGAGCGCAGATTGGTTTCGTACATTTCATCAAACGCGTCGGGGGTCACATCTGCCAGCTTTTGTTCTTTGTTGACGCCGACACAATTTATCAGGACATCAATACCACCAAGCTTATCGGCCACATGGTCGGTCACTTCGCTGATCTGCGAGGTCGAGCGCGCGTTCATTTCAAATCCATACGCCAAGCCTCCTGCCGCCCTGATGGTGGTGGCCAGCGCACTTGCCTTTTTGGGTTTTGGCCCCGCGATGGCGACACGCGCCCCGCGGCGGGCAAACCCCCAGGCAATTGCCTCGCCCAGCGCCCCATAGCCACCTGGAAGGAACACGTTCAGACCGCGAACATCAAATAGCTGGTCCAGAGCCGAAACATCCAGCTCCGGGGTCAGGCTGATTTGGGTACTCATGGGGTCACCTCGACACCAGCGGCCGCATAAACGCTTTGCATCAATCGTAGCGTCTCCAGATTGTCTAACCGGTCTGTTTCAAACGGAACACCACTGCGTACGCCTTGAACAAAAGCCTTTGTTGTCGTGTCAAAACATTCTTGATAACGCCCGACCAGATCAACCTCGATTGCATTCTCCTCATCTCCGACAATGAAGATGCGATTGTAATCCATGATGATGGTGCCTGTGGTTCCAATCACCTCTAACCGATCGCCATGCAGGTCAGGATATCCCGGTGCGCAGATACAGCCGTCGGCGGTAACAATCAGACCATTCCGCCCCTCCATCAGGATCGAGGCCGTGTCTTCGCCTGGCAATCCTGTGGCCAGCCGATTCAACCTTGCAGCAACCACGTTTAGCGGCCCGGCAATGGCGCGGCAGACATCCAGATGGTGAATCATGGTTTCAAATACCAGATTGCGCCTGAATTCCTTGAGGTAAGGTTGGCGTTCCACCAGAAACGGCTCGGCCCCTTCACGCGGGCACAGCCCGGACCCACGGCAGGACATGGCGATATGGCGCACCGTGCCGATGCGCCCTTCATTGATCCAGTCGCGTACAGTCATGTAATGTGGGCGGAACCGATAGTTCTCGTGGATCATGAACCGAACTTTGTCAGCAACATAGGCAATCAGATTTTCCGCTTCGGTGACGGTTTCAACCATCGGTTTTTGCAGGATGACATGCACGCCGTGATCCGCCGCCAAGCGCGTCAGCTGGTCGTGTGCTGTGACCGATGCGGCAATATCCACCACATCAAAGCCGCCATCGGCAAACATCTGCTCCGGGTCGTCATAGACCCGTTTGATGCCAAATTCCTGCGCCCGCGCCTTGGCGGCAGTGCCGTCGATATCGCAGATCGCCACCATTTCGACACCGGTGTTGGCCCAGGCCCTCAGGTGATAAAGGCTGATCATTCCGGCCCCGATAAGAGCTGCCCTCTGCACGCTACTCGCCATCCCCCGCCTCCCAATTGCCATAGCCATAAAACCAGACGCTTCCTGCCGCCGAGACGGTTTTCAGCGAATGCACCACACCGCGAGGAATACGCACCAAATCGCCTACTTCACAGGTAGAGGTTTGATCGCCGACATCGATGACTAATGTTCCTTCGACCACGAGCACATATTCGTCCGTATCATGCACAAACCCGTTCCATTCCTGTCCCGGCGGGTCGCGGAAAACACCAAAGCTGAACCCCTCGGCCTGCCATGCGGTGGCGATCTCCACCGGGTCGAACGGCCGTTTGTACGCCCCTTTTTCAAACACGCGGATCATGCGGCACGCTCCTTTAAAAGTTGCCCCAAATAGTCCTGCGCAGGGGCATATTCCAAAACCGCCTCATAGCTTTCATGCTGGGTGACAGCGCCTTTTTGAACAAATATGAACTGCTCGCAGATTTCTTGCAGGATCTCGAGATGAAAGCGTTCATTGGGGTGCACACAGAGGAACACCAGCCGCCCCTCGTCTCTGAGCTTGCGAAAGAAATCCAACATAAAGCCGATATAACCATCCTGCGTGTTGAACTGAGGTTCGTCAAACAGATGCACCATCGGATAGTCGGACCCTGCGGGTTGCATCAGGACATTCGGCACAAATGAGCGAAAAGACCGCACCTGATAGGATTGGTGATAGTGGATCGCTAGACGATCACGCTGATCGGTGCGGACTTTGTGGATATCGCGACCCTGCACAAGAACCTGCCCCGATGTTGGGCTGTTTGACCCGGTGATCAGCTCAAACAGCGTCGTCTTACCTGACCCGTTCGGCCCCATCATGCCAACAATGCCAGGGTTTTGGATGCTGAAATCCGCGTTCAGTTCAAAGGTCGGCGTCTTGTTGAATCGCCCCTTGAAATAGATCTTTTTTAGCTGGTTCACTTGCAACATCGCCATCTTCACATTCCTATCAATCTGCGTCGCAATGCATCATTGTCCAACAGATCCTTCGCCGGGCCCTCATGCACAATCCGGCCCCGATCCATCACATAGGCGCGATCCGATACCTCAAGTGCTGCCAATGCGTTCTGTTCGACAATCAGCACGGCTATGCCTTCGTTTTTCAGTCGCGTAACCGTTTTCATCACATCCTGCACAATCTTGGGTGCCAGCCCCTGACTTGGCTCATCCAGAAGCACGAGGCCGGGCGAACCAAGCAAAGCGCGCGAGATCGCCACCATCTGCATTTCGCCCCCTGACAGGTTTTCGCAATCGCGCTCCATCAGGTATTCCAGTGCCGAGAATATTCCGAACATCTCGTCAATATCCCATGACCGGAACCGTGTTTTCTTGATGCCGAGCCCAAGGTTGCGCGCCACCGACAGGGCGGGAAATATGCGTCGATCATCGGGCACCCAGCTGATGCCCATATGGGCGATCTTGTGGGTTTGTGTGTTGGTTATGTCGCGCCCGTCAAAGGCGATTTGTCCCCGGCGCGGTGGCGTCAGCCCCAGAATAGACCGCAAAGTGGTAGTTTTACCCGCACCGTTCGGCCCCAGCAGTGACACAACTTCACCCTCGCCGACTCGCAGAGAGGAACCGAACAGCGCCTGCGTTTCGCCGTAGAAGGTTTCAATATTTGCTATGTCCAGCATCAGGCCACCGCCCCCAGTGCAGATCGCTGCACCCATTTGTTTGATTGCAATTCGTCCGGCGTGCCCTGGGCAATAACCTGCCCCCAATGGATCACCGAAATCTGATCAGCCAATTCAAACAGAAACCGCATATCGTGTTCGATCATCACGATGGTATAGCGGTCCCGCAGTTTTTGGATTAACTTGACCAGCTGCCGGGTGGCTTCGACCCCAAGACCCGAGGTTGGTTCGTCCAGAAACACGATGCGCGGATTGGCGGCCAGTGCCACACCAATCTCAAGCGCGCGGCGGTTTCCATAAGACAGCGACAATGATGGCTGCCATTCTTGCCCCAACAACCCGACCTGATCCAGAACCTCGTACGCCTGTGTCAGCAGAACCTTATCGTTAAACACCGAACTGGTGACCTGCGCATAGCGGCGACGGAATTCAGGCAGCGCCAGAATGATGTTTTCTATCACACAGGCATCGTCAAACAGATTCATCATCTGAAACGACCGCGACACCCCCATGCGGGCAATACGCTGGGGCGGCTTGCCGGTGATGTCCGTGCCGTCAAACACGATACTACCGCGAGACGGTTTGTAATGACCGGTCAGGCAATGGAAACAGGTGGTTTTACCAGCCCCGTTTGGTCCCATTATGCCATTGACCTGACCTTCCTCAAAAGACAGGGAGATATCTTCGAGGACCACGCTTGAACCAAAGCGCTTGTGGATATTTCGGGCTTCGAACAGGGCCATCTTATTGTTCTTCCGCTGGTTTTGTCCAAGTTTCGGGTTCGCTAGGGCGCTTCAGTTCAGCCAGGAACCCGGCCAACCCTTCGGGTTTGAACATCACCATGGCCACGAACATCAGCCCGTACCACAAGAGCCAGGTTTCGGTGATCGCTCCCAGCACGTCGCGGGCGATGAAATACAGCACAACTCCCAGAATTGGGCCCCAGAAATTCACCAGACCTCCGCCCACCAGCACCATCATCACGATCAAACCGGACTGGTGCAGGCTCATGACATCCGGGTATGCGCTTTCCTGAGCCATAGAGAATAGACCCCCGGCCAACCCCGCGAACATGGCCGAGAGGGTAAACACCACCCATTTGAACCACCAGACTTCGTATCCGATAAAGGATGCGCGTACTTCATTTTGGCGGATAGCCTGCAATATCCGACCAAAAGGCGAATTTACCGCACGCCAGGTCAGGATCGTTATGACGATCACCAGTGTTGCAATCAGATAATAAAGCGCGGTGTTTCCCGACAGGTCAAAACTGGTGACGCCAAGGTTCAGATCCGGACGCGGGATATTCAGCAATCCGTCTTCACCGCCAGTGATCCAGTGCATCTTAACAGCGCCAAACCAGAACAACTGGCCAAACGCGATGGTCATCAAAGCGAAATATATGCCGCGCCGATGCGACACAAAACTGGCAACAACTGCTCCGGCCACGCCAGCAGCCAGAATTGCCGCCAATAGGCCACCAAAAAGGCTGACGCCCACATGAAGCTGAAACAGCCCAAATGCATAGGCCCCAACGCCCAGATAGGCGCCATGGCCAAAGGAATGCAGGCCAGTATAACCAAACAGCAGATTGAACCCGAGGGCGAATATTATCCAGATGGCGATCTCGACGCCGATGTATTGGTATAGGCCGATGGGGCCAATCCAGAATGGCAGGCTAAGCAGAACAAGCGCAAAAACGGCAATCTGGGGTGTGATCCATTGGCCGGATCGGCGCGAAATATCTGAAAGGGTGACCACGTTAATTCTCCAGCGCACTTTTCTTGCCAAACAGGCCACGGGTTCTAAAGCCCACGACCAGAATAAGCAGGATATACATCGACATCATCGACCATGCGGGCGCGTAAGCTCCGGTAATGCCAACAGATAGCCCAACCAGTATGGCGGCGGTCACAGAGCCCCAAAAACTGCCTACACCCCCCAAGGCGATGATCAGAAAGGCCGGGATAACCACGTCTACACCGACATGTGGGCGCAAGCCCCAGATCGGCACCATGATCACGCCTGCGAGGCCGGCCAGACCTGCCCCAAGCCCGAAGACCAGCAGACGAAGCCGTGCAAGATCAAATCCTAACGCGCGCACCATTTCACTGTCATGCGCACCGGCCTTGATAATCGCGCCATAGGGTGTTTTTTCAAGGAACACCCAGACGGCGGCGATTGCCAGCATGGAAAATCCGGCAGCGAATAGTTTGTACTTTGAGAAGATCAGCCCACCTATCAGTACCGCACCGTTGATAGATTGCGGCAGTTGTAGAAACTGTTCTCCGGTGCCCCAGCCCAGCCGAATCAATTCCTCGATCACAAGGGCGGCGCCAAAGGTCAGCAACAGCCCGTACAGAGGCACTTTGCCGTAGGTTCGGCGCAGCGCCAGTTCAAGCACCATGCCCGCCAATCCAGCGAAAATAGGCCCTAGTATCAAAGCAAGTATATAGCGCGGGGCAATTGGCAGGCTAAGCCACCAAACCCCAAACGTGGTGTCGCTTAGCCAACCAGCGCCGATGATTGTCAGGGCAAAATAGGCGCCCAGTCCAAACAATGAGCCATGCGCCAGGTTGATCACCTCCATCACGCCGACGATCAAGGTAAAACCAAGCGCGATAAGTGCGAATAGCAAGCCAAGGGTCAGCCCATTGAATATATGAGGTAAAAGCAGGGTCATCAGCAACCTGAAAGGTGAGGTAATAGATAGTAATATCGTGGCCGACAATGGCCGGCCACGACGGTTTGATTAAGCGTCAAACGTTGGCGTATCGTCGTAGGATTCCAACTGACAGGACCCGCCAGCATTTGTGTCACTGACGTCCTGAGGTGATACGTTGTTCAGAATTTTGAACATATCGTCCTTGTCCTCAGACCCGGTATTAGCCGTAGCAAGGTAGATCGTCTGCTGCACTTGGTGCGTGGCCGGATCGATCCATGCATCGTCGTGCTGCATGCGATCTTTTGCCGACATTTTGTGACCTTCAAGCTCTTTGATCACAGCGATGTTGTTGGTGGTGCCCGCACGCTCGATCGCGGCCAGCATATTGCTCATCGCCATATAGCCATTGTAGAACACGTTGCCCGGAACGCGCATTTTGGTGTCAGGATACATCGCCTGATAGCGTTTAACGAAATCATCTACACCCGGCAGGGCCAGTTTGTAGTACCAAGTCGTTCCAAACACCCCAAAAAGGTTATCCAAAGGCAGACCGTAAACATCCGGCCAATCCTGCTGGTTGTTGATCCAAGCCGGGCTATCACCCATGCCAAGCTGAGCAACCTGTTGGCGCATAGCTTTCTGATCGTCGCCACCAATGGCAGCCGCAACGACATCCGGTCCAGCCTGCTGAATGTTCAACAGTGCAGACGAGAAATCACGCGTGCCTTGTGGCACCAGAATTTCGTCCACGACAGTACCGCCATATTGCTCAAGCAGTGAACGGGTTGCAGCAGCTGTGTTGTGACCCCAGACATAGTCGTTGGTCAGCAGAGTCCACTGATCGCCAAACCGGTCAATCGAGTTCTTGACGGCAGCCTTGGCAAAGTTGGTGCCGTTACCGTCCCAAACGAATTTGACCCGATGGCAATTCTTACCTGACTCTGTCGGGGACGAAGAATTGGTGTTGAAATAGATCACACCGTTCTTTTGCGCCACCTGGCTGATTGCGTTCGCAACACCCGAGCTTACCGCGCCAATCAGGAAACCGGCCTCTTCGCGGTTGATCATACGTTCTGCCACACGGCTGCCTGTGGCAGGAGTGGTTTCAGTGTCGATATGTGTCGATTCAATTTTGCGACCCAACACACCACCTTTGGCGTTGTATTCGGCAATCGCCATGTGCATGCCGCGACGGTCGGAAGCGCCAGAGTTGGCGTATTGGCCGCTGGCGTCGGACGTAATGCCAATCTTGATCGGCTTGTCAGAGGCCGCCGCATAAACACGGTTGTGTTTCCACGGTCCAAAAAACGTTCCGACAGCTCCTGCCGCTGCTGTGGTTTTCAGCAACTGACGGCGTGATAGGTTTCCTTTGGTCATGTTTTCCTCCCAGAAATGCACCGTGGTTCGGCGTTTGAAACCCGGCGTTTTAACCTTTGAGCCGGCGTTTGAATATTTGTTCGATTAGTAGATGAAATATTTGTTCAATGTCAACAATTTGATTAAAAATTCATTCTATTTTTCAGTTTCGCCTTGAAATCGAACAAACTTTCGACCAAGTTTCGACGATGAAATCAGACAATCCACCAACACCAAACGCCACAATCGAAACCTACGACGCGCTTAGGGCACGCATTCGCGACCGCTTTGACGAGCTGACTCCGCATTTACAGCGGATCGCCCGGTCGGCGCTGGACGAGCCTAACCATTTTGCGCTGAACACGGTGATGGTGATCGGCGAACATCTAAGCGTCCAACCCTCGACCTTGATCCGCTTTGCAAAAGAATTTGATTATTCCGGATTTTCCCAGATGCAGCGGGTTTTCCGGCTGCGCCTGATCGAAGGCGCGCCGGACAAACGCGCAAAGATCTACAAAGAAAAGCTTACCGGGGCGATGCCCAAGGACATGAGCGGAATCTTTAACGATTGCATTGATGATCTGATTGCATCGTTGGAAAACACCCGAGCGCAAACCGACATCGACAAGTTGGCGCAGGCCGTTGCGATGATCAAATCGGCGTCACATGTTCATATTGCCGGGCTGCGCCGTGCCCGCCCGATTGCCACGTATCTGGCCTATGGCATCTCTCGCTCTGAATTACACTGCAGCTTGCTGGATTTCGGCGGCGGCATGGCGGAACAGCAGGTTGTGAACATGAGTCACGACGACCTACTGATTTGCATCAGCTTTCCGCCTTACACGCCTGCGGTTCTAGACGTCACGCGAGACGCGTATCTGCGACGCTGCCCGATCATTGCCATTACCGATTCAGCCGACAGCCCGCTGGCCAAAAACTCGACCGTTGCGTTCTTTGCCGACAACGAGACAACAGGCCAGTTCAAGCCTATTTCTGGTGCGATTGGGCTTGTGCAATCATTGTGCATGGGCCTGGCAGACTAGCTCATATTTCAGTGCCGACGCTAGGTTGTGCGACTTGGAGAGGTTTGGATTTCAAACACTTCCGGCAGAATTCGAACATTGCAACTCCCAACTCTGGAAGAGGGCGGAACAAGTTGACGGTTATGATCAACCGAACCCGCGCCGGGGATGGTGCAAGCACCATGTACGGACGGCGCTTGGCGGTTCACATGATGGCGCAGCCTGTCGCAGGGTACCGGGCGCTTCTGCCTTCAGCAGCGAATCGACCGCACGGTGACGGCCGGGTCAAGGTTTTGTGGTAATTCAACAAGTTCCCTTGCCATGAAGGCCTGCCCTTTGTGCAACTGGCGTAAAGTGTGCCTGACGCAATCTGGTGTGGTATTGATGTGAGTCAAGACGATGCGCTGCGACTTGGGGCAAAATCAGGTCGGAGAGAATTGAGTCGTCTGTGTACACTACTGTTTTGGGGCAACGATAATGGGTAACCACGCGAAACCACCAGAGCCATCCGGCCCAAGCCCGTTGATGCGGTTGCTTTGGCCGTTGTTATTTTTCATGGCCATGTATTTTGTGTTGTCGACGGTTGTGCCGCCCGCCTCACAGGCTCCCAAAGTCGTTTCCTACAGTGAGATCAAGAATTCGATCCAGGATGGCAGTGTCAGTGAAGTAACGCTGGAAGCTACGGCGATCATCGCCACTCTCAAGTCAGAAGAGGCAGACGGCACAAAAAGTATGCGTGCGACAACACCGCAGCAACCCGATCCGACCCTTCTGCCGCTTCTGGAAAGCAAGGGCGTGACGATTACTGCCAAGGCACCTGAAGGACAATCTATTCTGGTCTATTTCCTTCCCTGGATCCTTATTCTGGGATTCTATTTCTGGATCAGTCGCAGGGCAATGGGAGGCGTCGGTGGTATCGGCGGTATTCAGGGCGGTATCGGTGATTTTCTGAAGGGCCGATCGGCCAAACCGGCAAAGAAAAAAAGCGATGTCACCTTCGCTGATGTCGCGGGGCAGGACCAGGCCAAGCGCGAAGTTTCGGAACTGGTCGAATTTCTGCGCGAACCAGACCGGTTTCAGAAGGTTGGGGCAATTGTGCCGCATGGGGTGCTGCTTATGGGGCCGCCGGGCACCGGCAAGACACTTTTGGCGCGCGCGCTGGCCGGCGAGGCGGATGTGCCGTTCTTTTCCACCTCGGGGTCTGAATTCATCGAGGTTTTTGTGGGGGTCGGCGCAGGCCGGGTGCGCAAGATGTTCGAAGAGGCACGCAAGCAGGCCCCGTCGATCATCTTCATTGACGAGCTGGACAGCATCGGGCGCACACGTGGCACTGGCCTGGGCGGTGGGCATGATGAGCGTGAACAGACGCTGAACCAGATTCTGGCTGAACTGGATGGATTCAGCGCGCGCGAGGCAGTGGTGGTTCTGGCCGCCACCAACCGCCCCGATGTACTGGACCCGGCGTTGCTGCGTCCGGGCCGGTTTGACCGGCATGTAACGCTGTCGCTGCCCGACAAGGGTGCAAGGCGTGCCATTCTTGATGTGCATTCGAAAAAATTGCCTTTGCACCGCGATGTCGATCTGGATCAGGTGGCGGCAGGCACGCCGGGGTTTTCCGGGGCAGATCTGAAGAACCTGCTTAACGAGGCCGCGATCACCGCTGCACGGCACTCGGCTTCGGAAATCACCTCCGCCGATCTGGATGAGGCGCGCGACAAGGTGATGATGGGAACGGTGCGAACGCTGGCAATCCAGCCCGAGGAAAAACACCGCCTTGCTGTACACGAGGCCGGTCACACGGCCGCTGCGTTTTTCGTGCCTGGTGCAGACCCGGTTTACAAGGTGACGATCATTCCTCGCGGGCGCAGTCTCGGCGGTACTCATATGTTGCCGGAAAATGAACGCCACACCCTGCCCGAGGACTATCTGAGGGTACAGCTGACAACATTGCTGGCCGGGCGGGTGGCTGAAAAGTTGTTGCTTGGTTCGGTGAGTTCCGGTGCCGATGACGATATACGGCGCGCAACCGTTCTGGCACGCTCGATGGTGGCGCGCTGGGGTATGGACCCGACTATTGGTCCCGTAAACTTGCGGGAAAGCGAGGATCATCCGTTCCTCGGCCAACAGATTGCCCAACCGCGTAGTTGTGCGGACGAGACCGCAGCCCGCGTGGATCAGGCCGTGATAGAGCTGCTGCATCAGGCCGAGAAACAGGCAGGTCAATTGATCAAGGATCACCGCTCTCGTGTCGAAAACCTTGTTGAAAGGCTGGAACGCGAAGAGACGCTGGATGCCGAGACCATCAAGGCCTGCCTCGATCCCGACGACAAGGTCAAAACATTCGTCACGAACAGCAAAGAAGTGTGACGCAAGTAGGCAGAGCATTTGGCATCGCTGGTTCTCTTTTCTGCGAAAAACTGTCTGGCCGGATTTACCGGCAATGTTCGCCGACCGCGAAGGTGGAAACAAGTATATTTCAATATGAACACGGCGGTTGCGGTGGTCAAATTGCACCAATGGTCACTATCAAAATTCAAGCTCCAACTTCACAGGGAATCTTTTGCCTTCTTTGGTCAACATCAAAATTAGGCCACGACTTTTTAATAGGAGGTAACATTTGTGTTCACCGCGTCTGAAATTGACACAGACTTTGCCATCTCGGCGCACATCAATTACACCAAATGTGGTGATATCTCCATCAGGATACGAATAGGAATAGGCTCCCTCGGGTGAAAACCTGGATTGGCCATTGTCATAAAAGGTCAATGTCCGATCCGCCGTCAGTTCGGTAACCTGCTCATAGTTCAGCGGGAATTCTCCGGGGAGAAGTTTCCATTCCTCAGCCAACAGTTCTGAGCAAAGCAAACCGAACAACAGGATGGTGAAAGAACGCTTCATACTCAGTCCAGTATTTGCCAGGCAGCACCGAATCTCAAACATTTTTTAACGGCCTGGAAAAGGGCCAGCAAAGTTGGCGGGCGGCTAAGTGTTATCGGTTGGGTTAATCTTAGTGATTGTGAGCGGCTGCCCGCCTCAGGCAGGTTTCTTCTGAAAGTGTCAGGAAATTTGCTCAACAGAGCAGCAGATGTGGGTATGGCCAACGTGTTTGGCAATTTGGCGGTTGCGGGACATAAAATCGAATCTGTGGGTAGACCCAGGCAGATTGGGCGTTCAGCCAATACCTGGGGCAATTTCGGTTGTCTTAGGCGTAATTGCAACCTAAAACGCGAATCGCGAGGCTGGTCGGCTGGAGTAGAATCTGCTTATCTGATAGCAGATAGATGCGGGCCCACCTGGCCTGAACATAGGGAGTCTTAAAAATATGAAATATCAACCAAAACTGACAATGTGGGCCGCAGCGTTTGCGCTTTGCGCTTCGGCGGCCTCAGCGCAGTCACTTGTATATTGCTCGGAAGGATCGCCAGAAGGATTTGATCCTGCGCTTTTCACC
>PIVL01000957.1 GCA_003354145.1 Paracoccaceae bacterium | reverse complement strand
GCGCTGGAGTCCTTGTGCACAATCTTGCCCCAGCTGCGTGCGGAATCTCCGGTAACGGGGGGTTCCACTTTGATCACCCGCGCGCCCATATCTGCAAGTATTCGTCCGCAATAGGGGCCAGCCAGGGCTGATCCCATTTCTACGATGGTGTATCCCTCAAGCGGCAGCATCATGTTTTCAGCCTGACGAGAAAGCGTTGTTCTCCCTCAAGGATCAACTCACGCCCTTGATTGTGGACGGTATTGCGCATTGTCACGATCCCGGTTGTACGCTGACGTTCCAGATTGGTGATTTCCAACGCCGGATAAACCGTGTCTCCCAGATACAGCGGTTTAAGGAACCGGCTGGACTGATCAAGGAAAGCGATCATTGCGTCGCCCATAATGTGCGGAAACGTACCAGCGCCCGGCGCCGTCTGGATCAATGCCTGAAATCCGTGCGCCAACAGGTTCGGATGGCCGCGTTTCTGGCAGTACTCCAGATCATAGTGGCTTGGGTGATTGTCACCTGACGCCAGTTGAAATGCTGCAAAATTAGCGTCGCCGATAGTGCGCGACGGGATCACAAAACGATCGCCGATGTTTAGGTCTTCAAACCCCTTATGGTCGCACATTTCGTGCGTTTCAGGGTCAAAGGTCTTGTTATTGTCGGACATGTCGCTCGCCTTTCTTTTGAAGCCCTCAAAGCATCCCGTTCTTCA
>PIVL01000125.1 GCA_003354145.1 Paracoccaceae bacterium | reverse complement strand
TGGCGACCCCGACAGGATTCGAACCTGTAACCTGCCCCTTAGGAGGGGGCTGCTCTATCCAGTTGAGCCACGGGGTCGCGTTGCTACACTTTCGCGTCATCCACAGCAACATTGCACGCACATCGAATAACGCCCATGTTGTCAGTGGCTTTTTTCTCGCACGCAGTAATGCCGGTTGCAACATGGCACAGTACGCAAATGCACGAAATGCCGTAGCGACACGACGCTGGCTGGACCAATAGCAACTCTGAACCTCAAAGTCGCCGCAATGATGTTGAGACAGATCCACTCTTGTTTTCACCCGAGCATGGTCGAGCCAAGCCAAGCTCACACATCAAAAGATCGCGCGCATCCGTAACCCCAACACCAGACTGTGGTCTGCATTGGGGTTCAAAGCAGGGTTCTTTATGTACTGAATGTCGGGAGTAATCTGCAGGTTCTCAGACACCTGCAATCGCGTGAATAGTTCGACGGTGTACTGATCAGGCAAGCCCGGTCGATATGTGGTTTCATTAGGCTGGCCCCAATTGATGCCAAACCCCAAGAGACTGTCACCTGCGCCAAAGTGATGGCCGAAACCGGCGCTTACGGATTTTTGCAAAATACTGCCTCCGTCCTTGGCATAACCGGCCCGAAAGAATGGCATCCATTTCTCATTAAAGGATCGCGAAAAGGAAAAGTTTGCACCCCATCCGCTGGGGATCCCGGCGGCAACGCGTTCGTCGGAATGCCAAAAGGTCACGTGTGTGTTGTCAAGATAGAAACGGTCTTGAGACGTAACCCATCCGATCTCCAGTGTCTTGAAGTACTCGCCATCCCCGAATGTATCGAATCCATTCATTGGATCGGTCGAGTCAGCATTGGCGTCGGTAAAACCTGTTACGAAATATAAATTGTCGGTGATCATACCATTCACGAACAAACCAAGAGCCGCGTCGTCCGGCAGCGCAATTGTGGCTCCACCGGTTGCAAAGACAAAATTGAAGAACCCGGTCCAGGGCGAGGCCAAAGCATAGACATCCGTCCAGTCGGTCACGTCCAGCATGCCACCGATAATTTCCAATCGCCCGTCTCGTAAGTTCTGTTTCCAATAGAAGTTGGTCAGTCTGTTTCCGGCATCGCTCAGCGAACTGAGCATTGCGCCCGCGAAGCCGACATCTGGCGCGGCAGCACTGACAGGCGGGCCAGAATATCCATGGCGATTCTCAACTTTCCAAACGAAAGTTCCTGTGTTGGCGGTTCCGCGGCCAACCAGTTCCCATTGACCATAAAAACGTACAGCACCGCTGGTAAAACTGTTTTCTCCGCTAATCGTGTTCGATGGATTCAGCCCTGCGGTGGTGTAATCCAGCGTGTAGGAAATGCCGGTCCTGTCGCGGAATTGTTCTTTCCATTCCCGGTAGCCGCGCAGGACGTTCTGGCCAGTCAACGTCTCTTTTTGCCTGGCGTCATTGCCCAACTGGGTTGAGACCGCGTCAGGCCCTCCGAATTGATAGGCTGTCTGGGGCAGGATGCTTTCAGAATCTGAGTTTTCGGCCAATACAGCTTGTGCTGTCAAACCCAGGCAAAAGAGCGCACCATTCAAAATTGATGTCAGTTTCCGTCTCATTACTTTGCCCAAACCCCTGACTCCGGTGCATGAAAATCATCCAGTGCCACACCCAAAAAGAACGCTGATCCGGACTGATCCAAAAATCAGCGATACCTGAGTTAAATCGAGGTTCGCCCGAAAAAGCAATTCACGCGGGCCGATGCGGCCTCTTTTGACCAGCCTGCCTAAACATGCCCGGAGAACGGCCGACGTGCACAACCAGAATGGATCCAATTGGTCAGCGATGTGTAGTCCCACACCGGCATGTTCACCAGCCTTTGAACAGCGTGGGCATGCGGGGAAAGTTCCGTGCACTCAAGCAGGATTGACCCGATTTCGGGGTCCCTTGCCAAAAGTCGCGTGATACCCGCGAGAACGTCTTGCTCGAACTTGACCGGGTTGTAGGCCCCCTGGGCGGCCATCGCCCTGGCAAACTCCATATCGTCCTCACAACCCTCGACCACGACGCGATTCGCTTTGTCCGCGGGGCTCAGGCCGCAGTTCTCCATCGCGGGACCTTCTCGCAGAAGCGGCCCGTTGGCAGTAAGAACGCCGATTTTTTTGTTCATGGGCATCGATCGCACCATCATCGGCAACATCATCAGGCTGGAAGAATAGAACGGCGTGTTAATGCGCTCCTGCACCACAATCTGGTAGTGGGCGAAGAAGCCGCAGTTTCCCATAATCGCCCGCACGCCCTGCATCTCGAGCCACTGCGCGGCCTCCACACAGGCGTCCGTGAACGTTTGGATTGGTGTTGGCGACATGACTTCCATGACGTTTTCAACATTCATCTGGCGATACACCATCGGGAAGTCGAACGTCGTCGCGTTGCCCATGTTACCTGGAATCATGGGCAAGTTGGCCTGGAACTGGATCAGGCCGATTGTCAAACCAGAGATATTGCGCCCAGGCCACCATGTCACATCTGTATCGTTGAAGCCACCCTGCGGCGCGTACAGGTCATTGGCACGTGGGCCCGCTTCGATAGTCTTCCAGTCGATGGTGTGCAACTCTCCGTACGCCGGAGTCTGCGCAGAGGCAATATTGGTACCGGCGATCTCGCTCGCGCTAAGAGCGGCAGCTCCTACTGTTGCTGTTTCCAGGAATTCACGTCTATCTTAACCGCTGTCGCTTTCTGCGATTTTTTTAGACTGTTCGTTGTCAGATTTGGTGTCCATTTCAACCTAGCTCCCAAATTCTAATGGTTTGAGTGCTGGCAACCTGCCTTTTCACTAGTCTCACTAGCCACCAGACAGACACATCCAGCCGTTGAATATTTTCGTATCCTAGCAGTTTGCGTGAAGTTTGTCATCATGGCGAAAGCCCAGCCCTGCGGCGAATCCTGGTTCAGAACAAACAAGGAATGAGCGACAAGACCTATCAAATTGAACCAAAGAGCTGCGAACCCTGTATCCGACCTGTAACATTTGGCTTGTCATCGCCTTTGCGCATGTTGAAAACCTTGGAGTGAATGAGATAAGCTGAATGAAACCGAAACAGAAAGGTTTGTCTTGGCTTCCGATCAAAAACGTCCTCTTACCCTGCGCGATGTCTCTGAGGCGTCGGGGGTTTCTGAAATGACTGTAAGCCGCGTGCTACGCAATCGCGGGGATGTGTCCAAGACCACCCGTGCTCGCGTTTTGGCTGCAACAAAAGAACTTGGGTATGTGCCCAACAAAATCGCCGGTGCGTTGGCCTCTAGTCGGGTCAATCTGGTCGCTGTCATTATTCCATCGCTGTCCAATATGGTGTTCCCCGAGGTCCTGACCGGCATCAATCAGGTGCTTGAGAATACCGAATTGCAGCCTGTGGTCGGTGTCACTGACTATATGCCCGAAAAGGAAGAGCGGGTGCTTTATGAAATGCTATCCTGGCGGCCTTCGGGAGTGATTATTGCTGGGTTGGAACATTCAGATGCGGCCCGCGCCATGTTACAGGCAGCCGGTATTCCTGTCGTCGAGATCATGGATACAGACGGCACGCCGGTTGATGCAATGGTTGGCATTTCGCATCGTCGCGCCGGGCGGGAAATGGCCGCTGCGATTCTTAAGGCCGGCTATCGACACATCGGCTTTATGGGAACCAAAATGCCGTTGGATCACCGTGCTCGCAAACGGTTTGAAGGTCTTACAGAAGTGCTCGCCAAGAGCGGAGTTGAGATTGAAGACCACGAATTTTATTCCGGTGGATCTGCCCTGCTTAAGGGGCGTGAGATGACTCGGGACATATTGAAACGTTCTCCGGAACTTGATTTTCTCTATTATTCCAATGACATGATTGGTGCTGGAGGAATGTTGTATTTGCTTGAGCAGGGTATTGATGTTCCCGGTCAGATTGGGCTGGCCGGGTTCAACGGTGTCGAACTTCTGGACGGGCTACCGCGTCAACTGGCGACCATGGATGCCTGCCGGTTGGAAATTGGGCGCATGGCAGCAGAGATCATCGCAGGTCGTCTGACTGAAACCCCCGAACCCCAGAACGACAAGATTACGCTGACGCCAAAAATCGCCTATGGTGACACCCTGAAACGGCGTTGATCTTATGGCGATTGCCCAGCTTGACAATCGCACGGCGCGGCGGCTGTTTCTTGACCGTCATGCCCTGGCTGAACAGCCCACAGGGCCGTCCAAAGGTGGCGATCTTGGCGCGCTGATCCATCGCTTGGGATTCGTCCAGCTTGACAGCATCAATACGGTCGCCCGCGCCCATGACATGATCCTGTTCTCACGCCGCCCCAGTTACCGGCCCAAAAACCTGAAAGGGCTGTATGAAAAAGACCGCGGATTGTTTGAGCACTGGACCCATGACGCCGCAGTCATCCCGATGGAGTTCTATCCACATTGGAAACTGCGGTTTCAGCGCGATTCTGCCAGACTCAAATCGCAATGGAAGACGTGGCGTCGCGACGGGTTTGAAGAACAGCTAGATACGGTCCTGAGGCAAATTCGCGACCACGGTTCTGTATGTTCATCTGATGTCGGAAAAGACGAAAAGAAAGGCAGCGGTGGGTGGTGGGACTGGCATCCATCCAAAACCGCGCTTGAATATCTGTGGCGCAGTGGAGCGTTATCAGTCACCGGGCGCGATGGATTTCAGAAACGCTATGATCTGACCGAGCGGGTTATCGAAAACAGCATGCAAACGGCCAATCCGGCACCGTCGAAAGATGAAACCATAGACTGGTGTTGCAACGCAGCGCTTGACCGACTGGGATTCGCAACCTCGGGCGAGCTTGCTGCATTCTGGGCCACCGTAACGTCTGCCGAGGCAAAAAACTGGTGTACCCAAAATCTTGCCACCGGCAACATTATCCCGGTTGAAATCATCGGTGCCGATGGAACAATGCGCGCCTGCATCGCTCGTCCGGACATAATCGAGCAGGCACCTCAAATCGCCCCGCCCCCCGGTCGTATTCGCGTGCTCAGCCCATTTGACCCGGCCTTGCGCGATCGCGCCCGTACCCAACGCCTGTTCGGATTCCATTACCGGATCGAAGTTTTTGTGCCTGCCCCCAAACGCAAATACGGCTATTATGTCTTTCCTCTGATCGAAGCTGACCGCCTGATCGGGCGCATCGACATGAAAGCACATCGCGACATTGGAATCCTGAAAGTAGCGGCCTTGTGGCCCGAGCCCAAAACCCGCTGGTCTGCAGCCCGGACATCCCGACTTGAATCAGAACTGTCCCGGGTCTGCCGGTTTTGTGGTCTCGACAAAGTGGAATTCGCAAACGATTGGTTAAAGCTGCCTGCCTAGAAACACATTCTTGCCGATTTCATTTTGGCAAAAATATCCCCGCCGGAGGCAAAGAATCAAAAACGCAGCGACGAACCTAAGATTCGTCTCAATCCAGAAACTTGTGATCCGCGATCAACGTCAAAAGCCGGGTAATAGACTGATCCACCGTCAGTCCGGACGTATCCAACTGCGCTTCGGCCTGTTGATACAACGCTTCACGACTGGTCAGGATCGACTTGAGCTGCTCCATGGCCTCAGGGTTCCCGGCCATCGGGCGCTCATCTCCTTGCTCACGTACCCGCATCATATGTTCCGCCGGAGACGTCTTGATCCAGATTGTATGAAAATGCCCCAACAACGTAGCAAAAGTCTCGGGGTCGGCAACGATACCGCCTGCAACCGCCAGTATCAGTGACTCATGCGTTGCTATCACCCGACCCAGCGCCTGCGCTTCAAGTTGGCGATACCCTTCCTGCCCATAAAGCGCGATCACCTCGTCCACCGGCATGCCGCTTTGCTCTTCAATCTCGCGGTTCAACTCGACAAATGGAATGCCCAGCTTCTGCCCCGCCAATGTTCCAAGCGTCGATTTCCCTGCACCGCGTAACCCCACCAGACACAAACGATGCGCCCGCAGTGTCGCAACCGGCCCAGGGTTCAGTGCGTGCATCACCGCGCTTTGCACATCCGCTGTAGCCCCACGAAACAAGTCTGCCACCCGCACCGTATCTGATACCCACGGATCGTCCTCGCCCATTAACCACTCAATACGGTGATCCAGCGCGCTGGCCACTCTTTGCAGTAATCCAATGGAAATATTACCCTCTCCAGACTCAAGTTGAGCCAGATATCGTGGCGACACGCCTGACATCTCAGAAAGAACCCGTCTTGGAATGCCTTTGCGCTCACGGGCTTTGCGCACCCGTTCGCCAACACGCAAGATCAGCGCTGCGACCATCGCGTCTGTGTCAGACTCTGACGTGGCAATCTCTGTTTCGCCGCGGAAATTGGTAATTTCGGTCATGTGCCGCGCATCGTTATGTAAAATATTGCATAATTTTAGGCCCAAACGCGCGAATTTTCAAACATAAACCCACAATTGCGACGAAAAAATGCACTATCATGCCATGAATCAGCGCAACAGCGGCTCAACAATTGAGCGAATATCGTCTGGAGGCGACTGCCGCTTGAACGCATCTGCTGTCATAAAGACGCTGACAAATCGACCTTCGAAACACAAAACCCCATCCTGACGCCCATCAACACGAAATTCGATGGATGTTTCTCCGATTCTGACCGGCCAAACCTCGCACATCAGCCGATGTCGCGGCGTAATGGGGGATCGGAAATCAAGGCTCATGTGCACGAATGGCGTACCCAAATTTCGGTCTATATTCATCTGAAACCAGCCATTGCCATCCGTGTGATGTTCCCACCAGGCATTGATTGCATCCAGTGCAAACCATGGAATTCGGGCTGTATAGGCAATCTTGGCCGGGTCGCAATCACCCCAGGTCACCCTGATTTCATGCACAAAAGGCGTATCAATCATTCAATAAGTTTCCACATGATAGCGGCCATCCTGCCGCATCGCATCGCGTATTTCGATCCATGTCAAACCAACACCTCGCGCAATATCCGAAAACGCTTCTTCAACGCCCTGCTCCATTTCTTTCAGCCCGCAAATATAGATATGCCCATTGGGATCCTGCAACAGGCGGGCAATCTGATCTCTCTCTTGTCGCAGCTTGTCTTGCACATATTGTTTGGCTTCACCATCCTGTCGACTGAATGCGAACACTTTTTTCAAAAAGCGTTCGGGAACCTTGTTAAGAGGGCCAAAGTACGGCAGTTCTTCGGGGCGTCGCGCGCCAAATATCAGCGTCATCGAATCTTTGGCATTCGGCGTTTCGCGTTGGCGCCGCATGGTAAACCCGCGGAACGGTGCCGATCCGGTGCCAGTGCAAATCATCAACAAATGTGCGTTGGCATCCGAAGGCAGCAGGAAAGTTGCGCCAAACGGGCCAGTCAGTTGAACTTTGTCGCCCTGTTTCAGATCACAGACATAGTTTGAACAAACCCCATGATCTTCGCGTTTTACCGTGAGCGACAAGTTGTTGAAATTTGGCCGTTCACCATCACGTGGGCTGGAGACCGAATAAAGTCGGGGCAGATAAGGTTTGCCCGCCTCATCCGTTCCCGGCGGAATGATCCCAACACTTTGCCCCTCCAGAACCGGAAAAGGCAAACCGCCCAGATCCAGAATGACATGGCGCACATCACTGTCGCTGTCGTTCGCCGTCAGGCGGTAATTACCCTGAACTGTCGCAATCGCAGGTTTGCCCAGATTATACATGTTGATCGTTGGTTTAGAGGCCGTTGCCGGAGCGGTTGATTTGCCGCCTGCCCCTTTATGCGCCTCTGCAAGAAGCGCCGCCATATCATCATCCAGCGCCTCGATCCCGGTATCTGTGGCGCTGTCGGTTTCAATTTCGGCCTGTTCAGGCAGCTCTTCCCACTCAAACTGCTCGTCCACCGAATACGGCGTATTCACAACACGCCATTCATCAATAGATCCGGTCGGACAAACCGGAATGCAATCCATGCAGAAATTACACTTTAAGGCATCCACAACAACATTATTGTCGTCGTGCTCAATCGCCTCAAGCGGGCAGGTCATTTCGCAGGTATAACAGCGAATACAAATCTCGGGGTCGATCAGATGCTGTTTCAGCGGCGCATTCATGCAGTGCGACCGACGTAATTCAGCACAGTCTCGGGCAAGCAGCTCATCTCAAAAAACTGCCAGCAAATACCGTTGCAATCCTTGCAATTCAGACAGGCGTGTTTGAACGAGAGCATGGCTGCCAAGTTCTCTGTTGAAATGATTTTGCGTTCGATTTCCATGTGTCCGGCCCTCTCTGAGCAGGGTTTCAAAAGTGTTCGCAGACCTTAGCCCGCGAACACCACTCTATCAGGCCATATGCAATTTGACGTATTCAAAATCGCCTGGCTTGTTGTCTATGCCAACTTTCGGAGGCGCAATCCAGCTGGCGTATTTCCCGACCTCAAAACAAGGTTTCATCAGCGACTGGATAAAATCGCCATCCGCCTTGGTCGGCAACCAGTCTTTGCTTTTCTCCAGCCAATCTTCTGAGGACAGAATATTGCCATCCGGGTCCACTGCGACCGAAGAGAACACACCGATCTGACGGTGAAATCCCTCATGCGGAATTTTAAGCTGAAAATCGACGCCGGATTTCGCAATCAATTTGTTCCAGCGTCCAACTCCACCAGCAGCATCACGCACATAATCATCCCGCAGACGCATATTGATCGCGGTCAGGGCTGGCACCTCTTCAGAAACTATTGCGCCGTCCTTGACTGTCCGCACGGGATATTTGTCGTTGTTCAGCTTGTGATCATCTTTGATCCGCATCTCCATATAGCGGCCCTTGATACCAGAGTTGAACGCGTTGGCGGCGTTGGTCGACACCTCGTTGCCGAACAAATCCAGCGACAGCGTGTAATGCAAGTTCAGCTTTTTCTGAATCGTTGGCAGGTCGATCACGCCGAGGCTACGGATTTTGTCTATATCATAGGGATCGGTGATCCCAGCCTTGTTCATCGCATCCACGGTTGCCTGAATGGTTCGCCCAACTCCGGTTTCGCCGACAAACATATGATGCGCCTCTTCGGTCAACATGAACCGGCATGTGCGCGACAGAGGGTCGAAACCGGATTGCGCCAATGCTTCAAGCTGCATCTTGCCGTCACGATCTGTAAAATAGGTAAACATAAAGAAACTCAGCCAATCCGGGGTCTCCTCGTTGAATGCCCCCAGCATCCGCGGTGCTTCCTCAGACCCGGACGAGCGGCGCAGCAGATCATCCGCTTCTTCGCGACCATCGCGGCCAAAGTATTTGAACAGCAAATAGACCATTGCCCAAAGATGGCGGCCCTCTTCGACATTGACCTGAAACAGGTTGCGCATGTCATAAAGCGATGGCGACGTCAGACCGAGAAAGCGCTGCTGTTCAACCGATCCCGGTTCAGTGTCCCCCTGAATAACGATCAACCGGCGCAAAAGAGACCGGTATTCGCCAGGAACCTCTTGCCAGGCCAGCTCACCTGCATTCTCACCACACGGGATACGGCGATCTTCAACCTGAGGGGCAAGCAAAACCCCCCAACGGTATTCGGGCATCTTGACGTAATCAAATTTGGTCCAGCCTTTGGGGTCAACAGAGACCGCGGTACGCAAATAGATCAGGCTGTCCTGAAAGTTCTTTGGGATCAGATCGTTCCACCAGTTGATATAGCCCGGATGCCAACGCTCAAGCGCCTTGAGAACCTTTTTGTCCGACGAAAGACCCACATTGTTGGGTATTTGTGTGTCGTAGCTGACGTTTAGTAGATCGGTCATTTCTTACTCCTGATCATGTCGTTTTTGGTCCGGTGCGTGGGTTTTCACCCTCGCTTGTTTCATTGTTACACGCGTTCCATGTTGTATTCGCCGCGCACGCCGCTGCCATAGCGTTGCAGCGCGCCTTTTTCTCCAACTGCGTTGGGGCGTTGGAAAATCCAATTCTGCCAGGCCGTCAGTCGACCAAATATGCGGGTTTCCATTGTCTCGGGCCCGGCAAATCGCAGATTGGCTTCCATGCCGGTCAATGCATCAGGTGAAAAGCTGGCGCGTTCTTCAAAGAACACTCGAATTTCATCTTCCCAGTCAATGTCGTCCAAGATCATCGTAACAAGCCCCAGCTCATCAGCCGCTTCGGCCTCAAGTGCCTCGCCGATGCAGGCCTTTGCCTTGGCCACCGCATCCGGTTCTCCCAGAAATCGGGTTTCAAGGCGGGTCAGGTCATTGCCCATTGGCATTGGGCCAAAATTGCTGGCCGACAACGTAACAGCCGCCATCGGCCTGTTGTCGCCTTCAAACTCGTCTTCCATCATGTAACTGCGATCAGCAGCCCAAAGCAGTTCTGCAAAAACGCCACTGAAACACGACCCATGTTCAACCAAAGCAATCAAAGTGCGCGACGTCATATCAACCCGTTTCAGTACCCGTTTCCAGAACTTCAGGACTTCATTCGCCAACCAATGATCCTGATTATCCAGCAACAGCGCCTCATGCGCCTGCACCAAAGCTGCGTCACCTTGCGTGCGAAACACAAGCAACGCCAATTCTGTCTCGTTCAGACGCAGATGCATGATCGCGTCGTCCAGTTCGCGGGCCACTCGCAACATATAGGCATCGGCACCCATTACCTGCATCGCTTCCATGTCAGCCGGTGCATCGCCATCAGGCCCTGAAATGGTGATTGTTGCGCGACTGCTGGCGCGGTCAATCTCGACCTCGACTGCTGTATACGACACCGATCCGTCCTTGCCGAAGGTCCGGTTCAGTGGGGTCAGTTCGATCCCGGTCAACCCGGACGCCTTTGATGACGCGTCGGCAAATTCGCGGGCGCGTTCCTGTACCGCTTCATCGAATTTCGAGTTGGCAACAACCTCATCCACCAGACGCCAATCCTTGGCGCGCTGCCCCTTTACGCCCTCTTCGATAGAGCAAAAAATGTCGGCCCGGTCTCGGCGTACTTTGCGTTTGTCAGTCACGCGAGTCAGACCGCCCGTCCCCGGCAATACCGCCAACAGGGGCACTTCGGGCAACGCTACCGATGAGTTGGAGTCGTTGGTCAGCATGATGTAGTTGCAGGCCAATGCCAGCTCGTACCCACCCCCGGCACAGGCACCACGCACAGCGCAGATGTACTTCTGAGATGAATCCGCCTCTGCGGCCTCATAGGTGTTGCGCGTTTCATTGGTGAACTTACAGAAATTCACCTTATGCGTATGGGTCGCTCCGCCCAGCATTCGAATGTTTGCTCCGGCGCAAAACACCTTGTCGTTGCCCGACTGCATGACAACGACTTTGACTTCGGGATGCTCAAACCGCATTCGCTGCACGATATCTGACAATTCGATATCGACACCCAAATCATACGAGTTCAGCTTTAGCTGATAGCCATCAAACAGTCCGGCGTTTTCGTCTACATCCATGAACAGATTCGCCACTTGACCGTCGTATTCAACACGCCAGTGGCGATATTTGCTTGGGTCAGTTTGAAAATTGATGACCGTCGACATGTTCTTGCTCCTGAAAGGATATGGCTGATCTTACTTTAAGGTGTTTTTTGAAGTCGGTAAATAGAGAAAGTGCATAATAATGCACCTGTATTCTGTAATTGTTTTCAATGATTTCAATGTTTATGCATTATATTGCACACATCAGACAGCCAAATTCCGAAGCTGTTGCACCTTTTGTCTCCAAGCCCTTACATCCTGCCCCATCACATGGTCCTTGCAGAAACTCAGATGTTCACTGGCAATATCACATAATCGCAGGACCGCCTTGGGTCGCTGCATCAATGCCTTTAGCGAAGCATTGGCGAATTGTATCAACGCCTGCACCAAGTGACGTTCGACCGAATTTGGACGAGTCGCCATCCAGACCGGCTCAAGCGCTTCATGCGCCTCCCAGAAAAAACCGTTTTCAAGATAGTGCAATCCGGCCTGCCAAGCCAGGGATTGGGTCGGATCATCGAGGTCCACAGAGGTGGAGAATTCGGCAAACAAATCTTGATCATGGCGTGGGGTCTGACCCGGAATATAGGCATATGGCGGCGTTGGGATCATCGCGGATCAGGCCACAAGAACCTGCTCGTTTTCGATCCGGTTCAG
>PIVL01000124.1 GCA_003354145.1 Paracoccaceae bacterium | reverse complement strand
ATCAAATTCCTGCGTCGACGATCGCCTTGGCCAGAACTGGAACCGAGTCTGCATTCAGCCCGGCAATATTCATCCGGCTATCCCCGACCATGTATATCCCATGATCCGCTCGCAACTGTTCGACCTTGTCAGGTGTTGTCCCCAACAACGAAAACATGCCGCGATGCTGCGCCAAGAATGAAAACCGATCTGATCTGGTCAAACGCTGCAACTCATTCGCCAACGATTGGCGCAACTCCAGCATCGACAGACGCACGTCTTCCAGTTCGGACATCCAATCGGCACGCAATGCATCATCGTTCAGAATCATTGTCACCAGTCGTGCACCGTGATCGGGCGGAAAAGAATAGTTCTGACGGTTCAAGAACGCCAACGTTCCCTGATTTAGGCCGCGCGCATCTGCATCTGACGACACCGCCATAAGCAATCCAGTCCGTTCGCGGTAAATCCCAAAATTCTTGGAACAACTGGCAGCGATCAAGCATTCAGGCACACCAGCAGCCACCAAGCGTGTTCCGATGGCATCCGCTTCCAGCCCGTCACCAAAGCCCTGATAGGCAATGTCGACCATTGGCATGGCACCGTTTTTGTTCATTAGGTCAATGACAGCCTGCCATTCGACCAAATTCAGGTTAGCACCTGTAGGATTATGACAGCACCCATGCAGCAAAACCACGTCGCCTGCGCGCGCTTCTGCCAGATCCTCAAGCATGCCGTTGAAATCAACACCTCGGGTTTCACTGTCAAAATACCGATAGGCGACTGTTTCAATGCCCAGATAGTTCAGGATCGAAATGTGGTTCGGCCACGTTGGATTGGACACAAACACCCGCGCCGACGGATTGGCCATCTGGATCAGCTCAAACGCCTGTCTCACAGCGCCAGTTCCACCCGGTGTCGCCGCCGCTGCCACATTGGCGCGCGGAACGGCATCGGCCAGGATCAAGTTGATCATCACATCGGAATAAGCCGGATCACCAACAAGTCCGACATAAGATTTTGAAGTCTGCTGTTCCCACAACAACTTTTCAGCCGCTTTAACCGACCGCATGATTGGCGTGAAGCCGTTGGCGTCTTTGTAGACCCCAACACCCAAATCGATTTTGGTGCTACGCGGGTCTTCGCGGTACATCGACATAAGAGCGAGGATTTTGTCAGCGGGTTGCTGCTTTAGGTTCTCAAACATCAGGCGTCTCCAGTTGCTATTGGAAGGGTTGGAAACGCGCCCCATTCGGACCATGACCCATCATAGACTGAGTGGTCGGATTTACCGATGCGTTCCATTGCAAGGCTAATTATTGCTGCTGTCACACCAGACCCGCAGGTGGTGATCGCGGGTTTGGACAGGTCTACTCCTGCCGCCGCAAACACGGCGCGCAATGCATCCGGCTCTTTCATCGTCTTGTCCGCGTTAAGAAGGTCCACAAAGGGTACATTGCGTGAGCCGGGAATATGACCACCGCGAAGCCCTTCGCGCGGTTCAGGCACTTCGCCACGGAAACGCGCCGCAGCGCGGGCGTCGATGATTTCGTGATCGCCCAGTTTTGAGGCTGCCGAAACCTGAGTCACGTCCCGCACCATATGATTCTGAACCCGTACCGTCATGTGACGATCGCGCACTATCGGCGCCATGTCTTCGATCTCACGCCCTTCGGCCTGCCATTTTGGAAATCCACCATCCAGAACCGCAATATTGGGCTGGCCCATCAGTCGAAAGTGCCACCAGACCCGTGCCGCTGACATGAGGCCAGCACCGTCATAAACCACAACCTGATGACCA
The DNA here is from genome assembly GCA_003354145.1 of Paracoccaceae bacterium. Taxonomy (GTDB): domain Bacteria; phylum Pseudomonadota; class Alphaproteobacteria; order Rhodobacterales; family Rhodobacteraceae; genus NORP181. Next base: position 10,308 of record PIVL01000124.1, on the reverse strand, counting down.
TCCCCAACACCCATCGCCCGCATCCGCGACATGAATTTTTCGACCGGGGGCACCATATGCGGCAAATCGGATCGCTGGTCACTAATATCATCGATGTCAAAGAATCGCGCACCGGGAATATGGGCTGCGTCATATTCGGCTTTAGGATCACGCCCCGCGTCGGGCATGTACCATGATGCGTCCAGAATGCGCAGATCCGGATCTTTCAGATGTGCAGCAAGCCAGTTGGTCGAGACCAGTGTTTTCGGATCATCCTGAGCCATGCTTTCCCCTCGGCTAAAGTCGTTTCCTGCCTACTCTTCAAGGCCGAGAGAGGCAAGGTCTGGACGTGTTTGCTGTACCGAAGATCTTTGTGACACAGCCACCCGCCACCGCGACAGGTTCGGATACTCGGCCAATGCCAGGGCACCTTCGGGTGCAAGGACGAAATAGTCGATCATTGGGATCAGAAACAAATCGGCAAGCGTCAGGCGATCTGAGGCAAGTACCAATGCCTCGTTGCAAATGTCGTTCAGGGCGGCAAGCACCTTTGCAGACGCTGACAACCCTTCAGCTACCGTGGATTCGTCACCGGTTTCCCCCATCAGCGGACGGAATACCCGGTGCGAAAACACCCGACGCACCAGTGGCAGGTATGCGTAAGAATTAACGATGGAAATCACCTGAAACATCCGCGCTTTGGCCATTGGGTCAGACGGAGCCAGATCACGGCCATCAAAGGCGTCATTCACATATTGCGCAATTGCCAGCGTTTCATAAACACGCCCTCCATCATGATCCAGAATGGGCACCCGGCCAAACGGTGTCAGTTTCGACAGGGTGTTGGCCTGCTCAATATCAAACGGATCTACTTCTCGGGTCTGAAACCCAACGTCTTTTTCGATCAATACCAGCTGCGCGACTCGGGTGTAGACGCTGAACCGATAACCGTGCAGCACAACGTCCATGTCTTATCGGTTTTCTTTCATTAGCCGCGCCTTTTGGCGGGACCAGTCGCGTTTTGCCGATGTTTCGCGCTTGTCGTGGTTCTTTTTACCTTTGGCGATGCCTATCTTCAGCTTGGCCAGACCTTTGTGATTGAAATACATAACCAGAGGCACCAGCGTCATCCCTTTGCGCTGAGTTGCATTCCACAGGTTTGACAATTCTTTGCGCGACACGAGCAATTTGCGCCGCCGACGTTCTTCGTGACCAAATGTCTTGGCCTGCGCGTAAGGTGCGATATAGCTGTTGACCAGCCACAGCTCGCCATTTTCTACTGCGGCATAACTCTCAGCGATGTTTGTACCGCCAACGCGCAGCGATTTCACTTCGGACCCTTCCAACAGGATGCCGCATTCAATGTCATCCTCGATGGCATAGTCATAGCGTGCCCGCCGATTCTCGGCGATCACCTTGTAATTGGGGTCTGATTTCGTCTGTACCATGGGCGCAGATGTAGGCCTTGGTGCGGTCAGGTGCAAGTTCTGGTCTGCATGTAGTTGTCTCTGTTCAGGCTTGAATGCACGACAGGCTGTGCGTTCCAATCCGCATCCGGCTTTGGTCAACCGACTGACAATGGCGGCGATTGCGCTTGCCTGCTGCTTATCGTCAGGGGGCTTGTGAATTCCGGGTTCACATTGAATTGGTGCGCCACCGAGTTGAAGAAAACTATTTCTATCTGAATTACATTTCAGCAGTAAACGCTGCTCTGGGGGTAGCTTGGCCTGACACCCTTTTGCCTAGTTGTTATGTGTCACCCCTTGAAAAACATACAAGTCTGCCGTAAATGGCCCTTGCAAACGTTTTTCTTTTTCGACCACTGTCTCCTTTTACTTGGCGCTCAGTCTTTCGATCCAGACCGACATCGCCATGCTGTCGCATAATGCGGACAGCGCAAATCAAAGGAGCTACGGAAATGGCTACTGGCACCGTAAAATGGTTTAACACTACTAAAGGCTTCGGCTTTATCGCACCCGATGGCGGCAGCAAAGATGTATTCGTACATATTTCTGCTGTTGAGCGCGCAGGCCTGACCGGTCTGGCCGACGATCAGAAGGTTACGTTCGACATCGAACCAGGTCGTGATGGCCGCGAATCGGCTACAAACCTGGCGCTGGCATAAACCAGCAGACCGACGAATTATTGAAACGCGGCTCTTTTCGAAGGGCCGCGTTTTACGTTTCCCCTGTGAAATCGATGGGGAAATCGGTGGGGCAGCACTTCGAACTCTGGAACTTAGAAATCCTTAATCACCCAATTTAGCGTGGATTTCTTCGAGGTCGATTTCGCCCGTCGGCAATTTGTTGGACGGGTCTTCAAAGTCGTACTTGAACAGATCAAAGTCACGTTTGAAAATTTCGTACACAAGATGCATCGACATGTCGTCAAAATAGTCCTCGATCGGATGGGCACGCTTTGGACCGTGGCCTTCTGATTCGTTGAACCGTGGTATTATTGCCAAATCAACTTTGTGTGGAGTCTCGATCTTTTTTAACACATCAGCCATGCCGTCATTGAACGTTTCGGTCCAAATTATCTTGTCGTATGTACCGCCGTTCACCACAAATGTTGAGACGTGCCCTGACATGGCCGACCAGTGAATGTCAGGCTCCATCGGCCGACGCCAGCGAATGGTATCACGGGCAAATAGCAAGAACCGGCGAAAGGATTTGATCTGGTCAAAGTCTTCATCACCAAATTCACCACCGACTTCGATTCCGTATTTGTAAACCAACAACGGCACCAGATTGCCGCGATAGCGTTTGCCGTTGCGCTGAACACCGCAAATTTTGTCAAAAAACGAACTTAGGATTCGTGTGTAGGGATTACGAACGCAAGTGAAGGAATAAGATTCGTGGTTCTGCACATTCTGAGTGATCGTTGCCTGACTGGCTTCAAGCCCCCATTTATGCAGCCCGCGTTCGGCATCATGGATGTCGCCGTCAAAAAATTCGCCATGATCCGAGTAGTACATGATTTGTCCAATAGTCGAGCAGGCGCATTTCGGCACTACCCGATACACCATGCTTTCGCTCTCGGTCATCCATGTTCCGGGAAAACCCATGTAACCTGCCTCCGTTGCCTGTTTAGCCCAAAATTGGGTGGACAGGTGCATTATCCGACAAAAAGCAAATAATGACTGTTTATTCAATCGGTCTTCACCTTTAACAAGGTAACAATGAACCTTTCTAGGGCGCTTCCTTTCTAAAATGGCAAAAATTGCGTACATTCTACTCTGCCATAAAGACCCTGAGGCAATAATCACTCAGGCTGAGCGCCTGACGGCTGTCGGCGACTATATGTCGATTCATTTTGATGCTCGCGCCAAACCTGAACACTTTCGCCAAATTCGCACGGCGCTTGCGGACAATCCCAATGTTACATTCGCCAAAAAACGCATCAATTGCGGTTGGGGAGAGTGGTCACTGGTCCAAGCCTCGCTGAATGCCATCCAAGCCGCCGTTGACGCCTTTCCCAGAGCCACCAATTTCTACATGTTGTCTGGCGACTGTATGGCAATCAAGACAGCGGAATACGCGCATCAGTTTCTCGATGAGAATGATGTTGATTTCATTGAAAGCTTCGACTTCTTTGAAAGTGACTGGATCAAAACCGGTATGAAAGAAGATCGGCTGATCTATCGACACTTTTTCAACGAACGCAAAAACAAGTGGCTGTTTTACGCGTCTGTGAATACGCAAAGACGGTTGGGGCTGGCCCGTAAAATTCCTTCGGACATAAAGGTTCAGATTGGCAGCCAGTGGTGGTGCTTGAGACGGCGCACCGTTGAATGGATTCTGGAAATGACGCGCAATCGTCCAGATGTGATGCGGTTTTTCCGAACCACATGGATACCGGATGAAACTTTTTTCCAGACACTTGTGTATCATTTGGTGCCAGAATCAGAAATTGAGCCCCGCACGCTGACCTTCCTGATGTTTACCGATTACGGGATGCCAGTGTCGTTTTATGACGACCATTATGACCTTTTGCTTAGTCAAGATTTCCTGTTTGCCCGCAAAATCAGCCCTGAATCCTATGACCTCAAGACGCGACTGGGTAAACTTTACGCTGCTAGCGACGTGCATTTCCAGATTTCAAACGAAGGTCGTAGCCTGTTTAAATTTCTGTCCGGGCGTGGACGGATCGGCCGACGCTTTGCCATGCGGTTCTGGGAAACCGAAAGCTCGTTGGGGCGCGAACGTGAACTGTTGATTATCGTGTGCAAGAAATGGCATGTCGCAAAGCGCCTGCTGAATCGCATTCGTCAGGTTACCAATGTTCCGGCCATCGAATACCTGTTCAACGAAGAAGACGCCGCACTGCCTGATCTGGGCGGCATACAAAGCACTTTGGAAAAACGCACCCGCCACCGGCGGGCACTGATGCGGATGCTGTTTGAGTATTACGAAACCGATCGCCTGATTGTGTGCATGGATTCGTCAAACCTTGATCTGCTACATGATTTCTTTTCTGATCGATCAGTGGTTCGGATGCTGGAAGTCAAATGTGAATTTTCCGATAGCTACCTTACCGGCCATGCCCGGCGCGTTGGGCTTGCCGGTGAACAAACGAACCGCGCGACGATGGATCGGCTGCTTCCTACGATCAGAATCGACATGATGTATGAAAGCGATCAAATTCGCGACGCCAGATTTGGCGAGCATTACCGAATAGACGAGAATTCGTTGCCATCGGAAAATGCTGAAAAACTGGCTGATTTCCTAAGCCTCGGTCATGATAAAGCGCTTGAAATTGCCCAGACTAACAACCTGTTTGCAGACTGATCAGGATCGCCAGCTATCCAGCCACCGCCTAAAACGCCCACGTTTCTCAGCCATGGAATCGCTTGCGGCCTCAAAGCTGTCACTGACATTGTCCAACATCGGATCAATACGCGCCTTGCGAAACCGGCGCCAGCGTACCCATATCGCCCAAACCAACGCAAAAAAGATCGTTAATATGGAAATATTCAGCCAAGGGACTCCCTTGGACGCGTCCGGTGAATCCACCAGCCAGACAGCAACGGCATTGGGATAGATCGACATATATTCATTGCGCCAACCATAATGACGAACAACCACCCATTGCGGATCATTGCGGTTGGAAATGAAATTACGCATTTCCGCCTGAAGATTGGAACTGTCCAACTTAAAATACGGTGGCCAACCCCAGCCAGTATCTTCGTTCCGATAAACAAGAACCCGGCCGTTAGACGCCTTAACAGTATCAACAAATCGGACATCCCGGCTGGTGGCCATCTCTCCGGCTCCGGTGTCGGGCGAGGCCCAGAACAACATATTCTCGCCGAAATCTTCTCGTTTGACCTCGACCCCGGTGATGTACACGATGTCTTTTTGCGGCAGCGTATAGTGGAAAAAGGCCGCAACAAAACTCCAGAACAGGATAATAACTACCCATTTGACATAAACCATCATCGGCCCCCTTACATATAGTTCATCACGTAAACCAGAACCGCAACCACGGTCACCGGCACGACATACACACCCCAGATCAGCTTGCGCCTTAGCGAGCCGTCATAGTCTTTCAGGCCATGTTCAACAAATGCGTCCATGTCACCGGTCAGGCCTTCTTCTTCCCAGTACGCTTCCAGTTTGCCACGCCGCTCATTGCGCGAATAAAACGACAGAGCAACATAGATGATCGTCAGCACAATCATCAGCGGAACGGCAAATCGCAACAGTGCAAACATCAGCGTCTCCTATATGCGCCCCATGGACCGACGCGCTCGACCAAGTCTTGCATGACAGATGGCGTTTCTCCTGTCATGTCCGGCTCGTGGCCATACAGGGCCTCGCGCGCTCCGGCTTTGTCGACCTGATACTCGCGATCAAGAAAATCAACAACATACGCTTTTTTGGCGTCGGGCCAGGTCGTGTATAAACTATAGAACAGTTCTTTGTGGCAAATGTACAATTGCCGAACGTCCAGCGGCGTCAGTTCGGCCAGCATCATGTTCACCAGATCACGGTCTTTGGTGTCGGTCGCCCGCAACGTATAGAAATAGGCTGGGTGATCCGAACTAATACGCGGCCATGACCCACCACCCCGCGCCCAATTTGCCAACGCGTTCAGCGCGCCAAATTCTTCTGGCAGCTTATCGCGGTTCTGACGTGCAAGGCGGCGCATGTCAGTCCGGCTAAGCCCTTCCAGATCCAGACCCAAACCAGCCGCCGTATCGATCACCACAAAGTCCATCTTTTGCTGCAAAATTGCGGCGGCATTTACACCCCGAGCTTTGACGATAGGCTCAACCAGATCATTATGCTCCAAAAACTTGGCAATTCGGTTTCGTTGTTTGAAATCAAAAATATAGTCGATTGGCAACTCGCCTAATTTTTCCTTACCTCGCGGTGCGATTACTGCGGGGTGCTCCATATCCTGAAACACATAAAGCCCGTCAAAATGCGCCGTCCAGAAATTACGCTGTTCAAACTCGGTCAGATCCAGCTTGATCGGATTGCGGGTGATGTCGCCGGATTTTTGCGCGACGGTGATCATCTCGGCGATCAGCACGTCATCAAACCAAGCATCCTCTTCGGATTTGAACCGTTCCACCAATTTCTTCAGATCCACCGCATGGCGCAATGCACCCGATGTTGTATCGGCTTCAACACGGACTTTGTGGATGTCAAACAGTCGGACAGGATCAGGGACGCTGAACACAGAATTCACCAGCTCACCGGCCACCGCGTCTGTAGCGGTTAGGGCGAACAACTGGGCGTCGTTCTGAATGATAAAGTCACGCAGAATGTTGCGATTGGTTGAAAACTTTGCGTTCAGCAATGGGCAGCGTTTTTGTTCTGTGGTCAGCAAAATGAACTGTCGGTTTACGCCGTTGTGGTTAAGGTACAATTGATCGTTCAGCTCATCACCGATTTCGGGGGAATAGCCGGATATGTCGATATGAAAATCGGTCAGTTGGGTCTGCTTGCCGATCAGGTGTTGCAGGGCGCGATTATAGCGATCGACCAAGGCAGGCGAGTCGATATGGATCAGGTTTCCAAACATCAGACCCTTTTGGATTAGACGCTTCATGCCCCTGCTCTTTTCCGGCGTAGCCTGTTGAAAACGGTCGTATAGATCGGCAGCCAGATCATAGCCGAAAACCCGGTGATTGGCAGGGTTCGGATGTAAAGAGGCACCGGATTATCGAATTCTGACACAGGGTCAGGGTCAAGGATGAAGAACCCAACATAGGCCAGCACAAAACACGCTGCAGCACCCAGCAATCCGGCAGAGAATGGCCCGATCAGGTCAAAGAAAGAGGCGCGGATCACCGCCGTGGCAACGACGATACTGACAATAATTGACACAACTACAATTAAGGCAAAGAAAACGAAAACTGTCATGCGTTTATGATTTCCCTTCCAGATACCGCCGCTTGGCCTCTTCTGTGCGGCCAAAGTCGCGGATCAAATCGTTAATGGCCACCTCATCGGATTTGTCGGCATAGCGGAACTCGCTATCGGCATAGCGGTTGATTTCCTGAATCACCATCTCAACAGTGATCGGCTGACGCAACTCGGATATCATGCCCATTTTGGTGTCATAGTTACGGAACAGGAACAGGTCGGGGTCTTCCATCCATTCATCCGGCAGCTCAAAATCCATCGCCCGAACCTTGACCGCGTCAGTGATGTTCTTGATCGCCCGCCCGGTAAACCGGCTGTCGGCCTGCTGGATGCCTTTCAGATAGCTGCCCATCTTGGCGATGGTATCCAGCTCTCCAATATCATCCTGAATCTGGTCAAACACCTGCATCAACCCAGCCTCATGCGGGCGACTATGCGAGGCAAAACTGGCGGCAACGGCCTTTTTGATTTCCTGCGCGGCAAACACCTCATGATTTCCCAACGGGATGTCGTGGTTCTTACCCATCAACAAATACAGAATGTCGATATAGTCATCACGCGTTTGTGGACCATCCACAAGAAACCGCGCCCCGGCGCGCTGGCGCAGGGCGTCGTCGACGTTTTCAGGATAGTTTGAGAACATGCCAAACGTACAGTTGCCCCGCACAACTGTGTTGGCCCCGGCAAAGCTCTCCATCAGAACGGCAGTGATTTCGAGCTGACCCGAGCTTGACTGCCGGTCGCCTCGTTTGCCTGCAAGCGTGTCGATATCGTCGATGGTGCCAAACCCGATGACAGACGGATCAAGGATGGTATCGACAAAGGATTTGGCATTCTGGCCGGATTTTCCTTGATAACTGTCGATATTGTCGGTGCTCAGGTTCTGATAGCGGAACGGATAGCCTGCAATCTGGCAATAATCGTTGATCATTCCGGCCATCATCTGGATCAATGTGGTCTTTCCGGTGCCGGGCTGGCCGTCGCCCATGAAGGTGAAAATAAAACCTCCCAATTCAGCGAATGGGTTCAGCCGACGGTCAAAATCATAGGCCATCAGCATCTTGGCCAACTTCATCGCCTGATACTTGGCGATGTGGTTGCCGACAACTTCGTTCGGCTTTTTGAACGTCATAGTCAGCGTTGTCGATTTCGCCTTGGACGCCGCAGAAAACCCGCGAATGGTCAGGTCGTCACTTTCGATACGCCAGGCAGCGGCATTAAACGCCTCAAGCTGCGGGGCCGTCTGCGCACGCAAAGCGGCCTTTTCCATCAATTGTTCGGCATAGGCTGCCACTGTGGCAACAAGGTGGGTGTCGTCGCTGGCGTATTTGACCAGTTCCTGATCCAGCTCCCACAAAGCGCCATGCAGGGCAAGCTGTCCATTATCGGTCAAAACCTCTTGGACTTCGCCAATTTCCACAACCGTTTCACTTTGATGAGACGACATGAGATAGGCCAGCGCATTGCCAAAGACATGAAGATTGATCAGCGCCTCGGCCGACAACAGTTCCGAAAATTCGGCTTTGCGGGTCGCTGGTAGATCCCCGGCCAGATTTGCGCGTTTCAGATCGGCCAAGGCGGTTTGCTCGCTATAGGTTTCGCCTACGGCCAGTGAAATTGCCATTGCCCGACGCAGGGACTGTAAGACAACCGCCTGTTGCGGCGAGGTCAACACATCGCTGTCATCTGCGGCCTCGATCCGGTCGATCAGATGCACGCCCTCGGGTCGCGCCGTTCGCTGTGTCACCATTCCCGGCGTCGTGCTGCGGAAACGGCGTCGTCGCGAGATGCCGGGCGAACGCTCCTCCGCCCTTGTGGGCGTCGTCGTTTGGGCAATCCTGGGTGTGTGGTCAAACCCGTCCAGCATCGCAACTGCGGCCGGGTAATGTTTGACGATATCCGCCTCGCGCAATTCCATTTGGTCTGAAGTCAGGCTCATATCTTGTCCTTAAAATTGCTTATCAATATCTCAGTACTCGCCCGGCATCGCTCACCACGAATTTGCGCACGTCGCTAAATCCCGGCGGGTTTTTTTCCGCCAGTACCTGAAACGGCCGTTGTGGCAGAATGATAGAGCGTTGCGTCCGCGTCGCGCCCGTATCCGCCCCACGCCCCGAGAACGGATCGAGGGCAAAAATCTCGCGCTCTACCGTGCTAAACCAACCGTCGCGCACCTCGGTCACGCGCTCACTTTCAAGCTCTTCCGTGGTCCAGGCCAACGCCCAGTCCTGGCCTTGCGGTGCACGGGCCTCGGCCAGCACTTCGCGCAACGGGCCGGTTTGTTGCGTATAGGCAGACGAGTACATCGGACCCACATGGATACGGCGCAAGTATTTTGGGTGTAGATCGTCAAAATCCGCGTCAAATGCCTTGGCAATTGTCACCAGTTTCAATGCGCCCAGCGCCTGCCCCATAAGATGCGCCTGTACCTCGGGCCAGCGGCGCTGGTCTTTGGGCAAAGCCGTTTTCCCGGTGTCTTCAAGTTCCATCATATAGATCACCGGAAGGTTCACCTGACTGTCATAGACCGCCCAATGAAGCATAAACCGGCGGCGTGTCAGGGAAACGTTCCCCATCCATTCACACACCGGATCGTTTTGCACCCAGAACAGTTCGCCCCGCACCAGTTCCTCGTAATACAACCGTTGCGACAGCGCAAATTGCAGTTTGGTCGGAAGGTCCCGATCACCAACAATGGTGCGAACCATATCGTCCTTTAGCTGTTCTTCGCTGGGCATATTGGCCAGATGCGTCGCCGCCTGCTGAGCATCATTGGCCATCGTCATCAGTTCAGCCGCCACCGGGAACCCGCTGTCACGATTGTCCATCTCAAGGCTGCCAAAGAACCGTCCCGTATCACGCCCGACCAGCAGATATTTCATGCTAAGCGCACGAAAGGTAAATGTCAGCGACATCAGATAGCGCGTTACAATTTTGACATCAGTCTTGC
>PIVL01000123.1 GCA_003354145.1 Paracoccaceae bacterium | reverse complement strand
AAATGACCGACCTGACCCCGCGCGAGATTGTCTCGGAACTGGACCGCTTTATCATTGGCCAAAACGACGCGAAACGCGCCGTTGCTGTGGCGTTGCGTAATCGCTGGCGGCGCAAACAATTGTCCGCTGATCTGCGTGAGGAAGTGTATCCCAAGAACATCCTGATGATTGGGCCAACGGGTGTTGGTAAAACCGAAATCAGTCGTCGTTTGGCGAAACTGGCACGGGCTCCGTTCATCAAAATCGAAGCGACCAAATTTACCGAGGTCGGCTATGTCGGGCGCGATGTAGAACAGATTATCCGCGATCTGGTGGACAGCGCCATTGCCCAGACCCGCGAGTTCATGCGCGATGAAGTCAAGGCAAACGCCCGCAACGCCGCCGAAGAGCGCGTGATTTCTGCTATTGCCGGTGAAGATGCCCGCGAAGGCACGCGCGAAATGTTCCGCAAGAAACTCAAATCTGGCGAACTGGACGACACGGTGGTCGAACTTGAGGTGGCGGATACGTCTAACCCCATGTCTATGATCGATATTCCCGGTCAGCCCGGTTCAAACATGGGCATGATGAACCTTGGCGATATGTTTGGCAAAGCCTTTGGCGGACGGACAACGCGGCGCAAAATGACGGTGTCCGAAAGCTATGACATTCTGATCGGCGAAGAAGCTGACAAGCTGCTGGACGACGAAAGCATAAACAAAATTGCGATGGAGTCGGTCGAACAAAACGGCATTGTTTTTCTGGATGAAATCGACAAGGTCTGCACCCGGTCCGACGCACGCGGCGGCGATGTTAGCCGCGAAGGTGTGCAACGTGATCTGCTGCCACTAATCGAGGGAACGATTGTCAGCACCAAACACGGGCCGGTCAAAACAGACCATATTCTGTTCATTGCATCTGGCGCATTTCACATCGCCAAACCATCGGATCTGTTGCCCGAACTTCAGGGTCGCCTGCCGATCCGGGTTGAATTACGTGCCCTGACAGAAGAGGATTTCGTGCGCATTCTGACGGAAACCGACAATGCGCTGACCCTGCAATATACCGCCCTTATGGGTACCGAAGAAGTAACCGTTTCCTTTACCAAAGACGGCATTGCAGCGCTTGCCAAAATTGCCGCCGAGGTAAACCTGTCGGTTGAAAACATCGGTGCGCGGCGGCTTTATACTGTGATGGAACGGGTTTTTGAGGAGCTATCGTTTACCGCTCCTGATCGGGCGGGTGATGAAATCGTTGTGGACGCCGCCTTTGTCGATGTCAATCTGGGTGCGTTAACCAAATCCGCAGATATCAGCCGGTATGTTCTCTAGCCAGTAAGTTTCCTGCCGGTTAGTGTGCTAGCAGGACATCGGTGAGAGAAGAGTAATGCGGGTATTGTGGGGTTTGGCTTTGGTGGTGAGCGTCGGCGCCTGTGTAGACCGTTCCCAATCGCCAACCACGCCTGCCGCGCTGAACATCGGTTCTAATCAGACCATTTTTGTGGCAACAAGCCGCAAAGAAATCAGCGATGGTCAGTTTGGGGCTGATCGGGCGGGCAAGCTTAGCCTGTTAGAATTCACAGTATCCGTCCCGCCGTCACATACCCCTGGCGAATTGGAATACGGATATGGCAACCCAGACCCACAAAAAGAGTTTGTTATTGCGGATCGACATGAATTTGGCTCGGTAGCCGAATTTGATTCCAGAGTTCGCGATGCCCTTAGGAATTTGGCCCCGGAAAACAGAGATGTGACAATTTTCATTCACGGCTATAACTCTACCCAGGCCGAAACCGCATTCCGGGCAGCGCAGCTTGCCCATGATCTGAAACAGCCCGGATTAAAGTTCATCTATTCGTGGCCCAGTCAGGGTAAGGCGCTGGGATATGTGTATGATAACGACAGTATGTTGTTCGCCCGCGATGGGCTGGAACAGCTTATTCGCAATCTAAATACAATAGGTGCGCGTCATGTGAACTTGGTAGCCCATTCATTAGGCAGTACGCTTTTGATGGAAACTTTGCGCCAACTCGACATACAGCAGCCAGGTTCTGCGGCTCAACTGGTCAGTGGTGTTATCCTGGTTTCCCCCGATCTGGATATCGAAGTGTTTCACGCACAGATGGATCGTCTTAAAAAAGTGCCCAACCCATTTGTAATTTTTGTCTCTAAAAAGGACAAAATGCTTAATATTTCATCCATGTTACGCGGGAAGGGGCGCGTCAGGCTTGGGAATATCGACAACGTAGACAAAATTGGCGATCTACCGGTTGAGATTGTTGATACGACAGCCTTTTCGGACGATGCGGCATCCTCGCATTTCGTCGCCGCAACGTCGCCGGCTCTTATTGCTTTGTTGAGCAGACCAGGGGCGATAAACAGAACCTTCTATTCCGAAGACGTTTCGCTTGAAAGTTTTGTGCGCGGCCAAATTATCTCTGGCCAAGGTAGCGCAGTTCATGTCGTCTTAGAGCCAGGACAAGACGGTGCTAATTAGAGCTTGCTTCATTTGAAGGCGACGGGCACTGGTTTTTAATGGGCTTGCTAAATTATTTATCCCGTAATGCGCCATGGCTAGCAGTTGGCGGGATGTTGACGTTTCTGTCCAGCTTTGGACAAACCTATTTCATCTCGATATTTGCGGGTGAAATTCGCACAGCTTTCGAACTTAGCCATGGGGCCTGGGGTGGCATCTATACCATGGGCACCGCAGCTTCGGCGGTGGTGATGATCTGGGCCGGAACCCTGACAGATCATTTCCGCGTGCGCACCCTTGGTCCACTGATTCTGATCGGGCTTGCCGGCGCCTGTCTTGCGATGGCGTTTAACTCTTCGGTCTGGATGTTGCCAGTAATCCTGTTTGCCCTGCGTCTGTTTGGGCAAGGAATGTCCAGCCATATCGCTGTGGTTGCCATGACCCGCTGGTTCACCACCACCCGTGGCCGCGCTCTGTCTATTGCAGCACTTGGATTTGCAATGGGCGAGGCGGTGTTGCCTCTTGGTTTTGTCACGATGTTGGGCTCGATCGACTGGCATCTATTATGGATTGTCGCCGCCGGGCTTTGCCTGATCGCCGGGCCTGTCCTATTGCTGTTGCTAAGAAAAGAACGCACGCCGCAATCCATGGCTCAAAGCAATCCCGTCAGCGGAATGGAAGGGCGCAATTGGACCAGAGGCGAAGCCTTGAAACATCCACTGTTCTGGTTCGCAGCGCCAAGCGTTCTTGGCTTGTCCACCTTTGGCACGGCTTTCTTTTTCCAACAGGTCCATTACGCCGAAATCAAAGGCTGGACACATTTCCAATTGGTGTCACTGTTCCCGGTTTTTTCTGCCTTTGCTGTTGTATCGATGTTGGCGTCTGGGTGGGCGCTTGATCGATGGGGAACGGCCCGACTTATGCCCTTTATTCAGCTGCCGATGGTGGCCTGTTTTCTGGTATTTGCTGCTACAACAAGCCTCACCGGAGCGCTTTTTGGGTTTCTGTTTTTTGCCATGGCGGTTGGGGCCAACAGCACTGTGCCAAACGCCTTTTGGGCTGAATTCTATGGAACCGCGCATATTGGATCTATCAAGGCATTGGCCGCCGCCGTCATGGTGTTCGGATCTGCCCTTGGACCGGGTATCACCGGGTTTCTGATCGACTTTGGTGTTGGTCTTGAAACTCAGTTCATTGCGATGTCGATCTATTTTCTGTTCACCGCAACGCTGATGTACATCGGGATTTCGCAATCACGTCCCGAGCTTGATTACTAACTAACGCCCTTTGCGAAGATAGACGTAAAACGCGCCGCCGCCGCCATGCGAAATATGCGCCTCACTTATTTGCATCACGGCCTGTGCAAGGGGCGGCGATGACAGCCAGTGCGGCACTTGATTGCGTAAAATTCCGCGGGGCGACGGCATGACACCGTCATCTGCCTTTTGTCGTCCTTTGCCGGTAATCACCAGAACCAGCCGTTTGCCCGATGCCTGCGCCGTCAAAATAAACCGATTCAGGGCCGGGTGGGCTCGATCCAGAGTCATACCGTGCAAATCAATCCGACCCTCTGGCCGCAACTTGCCGCGTTTCATCCGGCCAAATGCTTTGCGGTCCATTTGAACAGGAGTTGCCGCCAACCGTTCTGGCAAAGATGGTTTTAGCGAATGTGCAGGGGCGGCCCGTCGCGCCATTTGTCCGACCTCAAAACTCTCAAAACGCAAAGTTGGCGTTTTCGTCGGCTTTGGCTTCGGCATAACCCGCGCTGTTTTTTGATCTTCCGGGTGCATCCGTTCTGACCGCGCTGCCACTTTGCGCCACAGGTCAATCTCGTCTTTGGTCAGTTTTCGTCGCGCCATCAAATGTCATCCGGCAACATGGCATAAGCGCGCTGAATCGGCATCAATACGATCATCCGGCCCGGGTCACGCAAAAGCCCAGCCGCCTCGCCGGCCAGATCACCAGTGCCGAAATACACGTCTGCCCGTTGAGCGCCCTTGATCGCAGACCCGGTATCTTGTGCAATCATCAACCGGCGAATGGGCAAATTGCCATCCTTTTCCAACCAAACCGGCGCGCCCAACGGTGTAAATTTTGGATCAACTGCAACACTGCGCAACGTTGTGATTGACCGGTTCATCGCGCCACGTGGCCCGTCGTCAGTCGAAAGATTCCGCAACTCTCGGAAGAACACATAAGACGGGTTGTGAAATAGCAATTCGCGCCCGGCCTCGGGGTTTCGCCGTACCCAGTTTTTGATCACCTGCGCGCTGACCTGATGCGCATTGTATATCCCGCGCCGAACCAGTTCTGCACCGATGGACCGATAGGAATGTCCGTTGAAACCAGCATAACCAACCCGAATGGTCTGCCCGCCAGGTAATCGAATGCGGCCCGATCCCTGGATTTGCAGAAAAAACAGCTCAACCGGATCATCAACCCATGCGATTTCAAGCCCGCGATGTGCCATCGCCGCGCCAGTCCGGATTTGTCGGCGGGTCAGCCACGGGTTTGACGCGCGTGCTTCGGGCGGCATTTTGTAAACCGGATAGCGAAATCGTGACGATTGGTGGCGTGATCCATCCAGCTCTGGTTCAAAATAGCCTGTAAACAGTGGGTCAGCGCCGTCTTTGATCAGAACCGGGCGGAAAAACAACTCAAAAAACGACTGGGCCGTTTCGGGCTTTTGCGAATGCGCCACGGCGCAAAGCGTTGTCCAATCAGGATCATCCATGTCCTTGCAAGTATTCAGAAACACCGACAAAGCCGCTGCATGATCATCTTTGGCCCATTGGTCCAAATCTTTAAATCGCAGAATTTCAACGCTGGTTTCGGCACTTCCTGAAGTGGAGGCCATCATCGCCCCCGCCAGTACAGCCGTCCGCAGCGCACGGATCATCCGTCCGTAGCAACCAGCAGCCAGTTCGGATTATCCGCACCCATCGTCCGGGCAAAAGTCCATGTGTCTTTCTGGCGTTTCAACGCTGTTTCGTCGCCTTCAATGATGTCGCCACCTTTATCGCGCACCACAGATGTCAGTTCGGCAACAAAGCGCATGGTGATTTCGCCGACATTGGTATCCTTGTGAAAAACAACGTTCTGAAGTGTGGTTTCACGAACCCCACCAAATTCGGCCTCGATCTTTAGGCCTTTGTCTTCACGCGCAGCAACCACATCAACAAATGTCTCAAATACGTCCTCGGCAAGAAATGGCTGAATGTCGTCCAGATTGCCACGTTCAAATCCCATCACGATCATTTCATAGGCGCCGCGGGCCCCTTGAACGAATTCTGACACCGAAAAGCCTGGCTCGATCCGCTTCATCGCTGCCAAATCATTGGCCTGCGGGCTATCGGCGTCTACGTGGTCGGTGATATCATGATCGGGGCCGCCTTCGATCACTTCGAATTCGGGTTTCTTTTTCGCCCGGGAATCTTGCGAAAGAGGAGGCTTTTCAAAGCCTTCCCGCGTGCCCAACACGTTTTTCAAGCGTATAATCAGAAACACGGCAATGCCGGCTAAAACCAAAAGCTGGATCATAGGCGAATTCATTTAAACCTCTTATTAGGGCGATGGGCTTTGTAACCCGTACGTCTTGCACTTATGTAGGGGACGGGCGGGTTCAAGTCTACCGCCCAACCGCCATAAAGGAAACGCCCGATGTATCTGTTATTTGCCTTTATCATAGTACCGATTATCGAAATCGCCCTGTTTATCGAGGTCGGTGGTGCAATTGGATTGTGGCCAACACTTGCAATAGTGATCCTGACGGCAATTTTAGGTAGTTGGTTGATGCGGATACAGGGGCGGATGGCCCTGCAACAATTGCAGGCATCTTTATCTACGATGAACGACCCGATCACACCTTTGGTTCACGGCGCGATGATATTGGTGGCCGGCGTAATGCTTGTTACTCCTGGGTTTTTCACTGACGCAATTGGGTTCGCCTTGTTGATACCTCCTGTGCGGATGGCGGTGTTTCGGTTCTTGCGGGGGCGCATCAATATTCAAGGGTTTCAGACCAATATGCATACCGGTTATCGCGGCAGTGACATCATCGACGGCGATTTTGAAGAGGTCCAGCCAACCAACCCGAACCCTGGCAAACCATCTGGCTGGGTCGAAGGGCCTGACCGGCATTGAGGTGATTTCACCGCTCTGCTAAGTAGCAACCAAACTACTGATTCAAGGAAAATTCGAATGGCCGAAAACGGCGCAACAGACCCGAACGCAGAACAACAACAAGCCCCGCAGGTTCAGATGAAAATTCTTGGACAGTATGTTCGGGACTTGTCGTTTGAAAATGTCATGGCGCAAAAAGGCGGCACTGGCGAAGCACAGCCAAATGTCAGTGTTCAGGTAAACATGGATGCAAAAAAGCGCCCGGCCGAGAATCAGTACGAAGTCATGGTTTCGCTAAAAATTGATTCCAAAGCCAAAGAAAGCGGTGATCAGCTGTTTCTGATGGAACTGGAATATGCCGGCGTGTTTTTGGTCGAAGGTGTAAAAGAGGATCAGCTTCATCCGTTCTTATTGATCGAATGCCCGCGTATGTTGTTCCCATTCTTGCGCCGTATTGTCAGCGACGTAACCCGGGATGGCGGCTATCCCTCGCTTAATCTGGAAAACATCGATTTCATGCAAATCTACCGGGATAATGTTACCCGTCTTCAGGCCGCACAAGCTGCCAAGAATCAAGAAGGTGGTTCCGGTAAAGCCGACGTCTGACTGTTTGGGCGCGCCTAAGTGTTAGGCGCGTCTCCAAAGGGCTTTGTCGCCCATTTTGTCAATAAATTCTCTATGAGCTGCCCGCTCCTCATCACTTATCCGGGGTGCCAGCGGTGTAGCGCGTGGCATTGCGCGCCAATCTGACCCCTTTGCATTGGCGCCATGCCCTGCGGACAGCCCAAAGTCTGGCTGCCGTCCTCCAATAAGCTCAAGATACACTTCGGCAAGGATTTCGGAATCAAGCAAAGCGCCGTGCAGGGTGCGCGACGCGTTATCAATGCCAAACCGTCGGCACAGTGCATCCAATGACGCAGGCGAGCCTGGAAATTTTTTACGGGCGATGGCCAAAGTATCAATCGCCTGTTCCCATGGAAGTTTTGGCAAGCCAATCCAACCCAATTCTGCGTTCAGGAACTTCATATCGAACGATGCATTGTGAATGACCAGCTTCGCGTCCCCGACAAAATCCAGAAACGCCTGGCCAATTTGTGCAAACTTGGGTTTATCGCTCAGAAACTCGTCGCCCAGCCCGTGCACCTCAAAGGCGTCATTCGGCATTTCGCGTTCCGGATTGATATATTGATGATAGGTCTTTCCCGTGGCCATGTGATTGTGCAGCTCTACCGCGCCAATCTCGACTATTCGGTCACCTGATTCAGGGTCAAACCCTGTGGTTTCCGTATCAAGTACGATTTCACGCATTATCAATTCCCGCCCTGATTTCAGTTACTATTTCGCTCACCTGTTGGCGGGCGTGGTCCAGTGTATCGGTGATCACCAGATAGTCCGCCCGCGCACGTTTTTCTGCATCTGGCATCTGTTTGGATATGATCAGTTCAAACTGGGCTTTGTTCATCGTGTCGCGTTCCAACACCCGTATTTCCTGCAATTCAGCCGGAACAGAGACACATACCACTGCGTCCATCTTTTGATCTCCGTCGGTTTCAAACAATAGCGGTATGTCAAAAACCAGAATGTCAGCCGTTGCCTTTTCCCGGAACTCAGCGCGATCACCGGCAACCAATGGGTGTACAATGGCCTCAATCGTTTTCAATGCAGAGCCGTCTTTGCTGATAATTGTTCGCAGCACATCCCGGCTTACTTCATCGTTTGCGACTGCATCCGAAAACACCGCCCTAATAGGTTCAACAGCTGCACCGCCTTTGGCGTACAGCCGGTGAACCGCAGCATCCGCATCCCAAACCTGACAGCCTTCATCGACAAACATCTGCGCCGTGGTGCTTTTGCCCATGCCAATTGAGCCTGTCAGCCCCAGAAGAAAGCTCATCTTAGGGCGGCGGCGCGCGTGGCGACATCCACTTCTGGGCGGGGACCAAACCAACGTTCGAAACCTGGGACTGCCTGATGCAACAACATGCCCAATCCATCGACTGTTTTACAACCAGCATCGGCTGCGGTTTTTAGCAATCCCGTCTTAAGGGGTGCATAAACCAAATCTGTCACCACGGTTTCGGCGCGCAACCCGTCCAGCGGTACACGCAACTCCGGTTTGCCAACCATTCCCAGCGGCGTCGTATTCACCACAAGAGCGGCATCTTCGATGACATTTCCGGCCTGAACCCAGTCAACAACAGTAAGCCGATGACCAAAGTCTTCGCGCAACTTTTCTGCACGCACCCGTGTCCGATTGGTTATCATTATTTCTTCAACGCCTGCGTCCAACAGCGCAGCAACAACAGCCCGCGAAGATCCACCCGCGCCCAGAACAACCGCTGGCCCCGCCTTGGGGTTCCAATCTGAAACACCGCTGCGCAGGTTTTCGATAAACCCGTACCCATCTGTATTATCTGCGTGAATCTTTCCGTCTTTCCGAAAAATCAGCGTATTGGCCGCACCAATTAACGTCGCGCGATCAGTGATCTGATCGGCCAATAACATCACTGTTTCCTTATGCGGAATTGTCACGTTAACGCCGACAAAACCCATTTTCGGCAGCGTCCGTATGACCTGTTCAAGATTATCACGCGACACATCCATTGGAATATAGTGGCCGACAATACCATGTGTGTTCAGCCAGTGCCTGTGCAACTGCGGTGATTTGGAATGTGAAACCGGAGAGCCGATCACTCCTGCCAGCGGAATTCGAGGTTCTGTCATTGCTCTATGGTGCCCAGTTCAGTCAGATATTCAAGTATCTCTAACAATGGCATACCCAAAACATGAAAGTAATCCCCTTCGATCTGCGAAAATAGCCGAACACCTTCTTGTTCCAGCATATATGCACCGACTGCCTGACCGATTTCCGGCCAGTTCCGTTCTACATAGCCTTTTAAATACGCATCCGACGACTGCCGCATTTGTAGCGTGACACATCCCACATGACGCCACACTGGTTTGCCGTCCACGCAAATTACGGCGGCTGAAAACAGCCGATGATGTTTGCCCCGCATGGATTTAAGTTGCTTTAGCGCTTCGTCCCGCGATTTTGGTTTGGACAGCAATGCACCGTCAAACTCAAGAACCTGATCACTGCCAAGAACCAAAGCCCCCGGCGTCCTGCCACTTATTGCGCGGGCTTTCGCTTCTGCCAGGAAGTCAGCAATGTCTCGGGGACGTGCACCGTCTTTGATCAGCGATTTTTTGATCAACTGCTCATCAATACACGGCACCTGAACCGTAAAGGCGACGGCAGCATTTCGCAAAAGCTGCGCCCGGATGGCAGAACCAGAGGCTAGGATAAGAGGGACAGGCATGTGGAAAACCATTGTATTAAGAGGTGGTTAATCAAGCCCAGAATGCATGGATTTTCCCCACCCGCGCAACCCCGTGGAAAAAAGCCGGTTTTGTCCTGTGCTATCCCAGTTTTACCCGCTTGGGAT
The DNA here is from genome assembly GCA_003354145.1 of Paracoccaceae bacterium. GTDB lineage: Bacteria > Pseudomonadota > Alphaproteobacteria > Rhodobacterales > Rhodobacteraceae > NORP181. The sequence continues at coordinate 2,080 of PIVL01000123.1, read as the reverse complement.
AAGGATAACTTAGGTTGTGTGTACATCGGCGATTTTATTTGTTTTCCCAGAGTTATCCCATGTGTTTTTAACACACTGTACATGCTTAATATGTTGAAAATAAACAGTTATATGAAGAAATTCCACTTGACAAACCAATACATCCCTCAAAGATCTAAACATGGGTACAACTGGCAGATAGTTCAATAATCCACAGAAATTGGCGTCACTACTAAATCATCAACCTTTCTTCTTTCTTTTATTATTATTAGGAAGAGAAGCGAACCACAGGGGACCGACATGATCGAATTTTTGAGTAACTGGTATCCTTGGATCAAAGCGCTTCACATCATTTCTGTGATTACATGGATGGCAGGTATTTTCTATTTACCCAGATTGTTCGTGTACCACGTCGAGCAGGCCAGCAAATCCGACGCACTGGATCCGATTTTTCAAGAGATGGAAAACAAACTGCTTCGGGCAATCATGAACCCTGCGATGATTGCGACCTGGGTGTTTGGCCTGTGTCTGGTGTTTACACCCGGCCTTGTAGATTGGTCTGACATCTGGCCCTGGACAAAGGCCGCTGCGGTGCTTGGTATGACGCAGTTTCATCATTGGCTGGCATTGCGCCGTAAAGACTTTCAAAAGGGCCAGAACACGCTCACAGGGCGCCAGTATCGCATTTTGAACGAGGTCCCTACGGTTCTGCTGATCGTCATCGTGTTCTCGGTTGTATTAAAATTCTGACCTGATTTGACTCGCCCGTCTGCAATCCCTATATGATTGGCGAAACTTACCCGTCCGGGCAAAGTGTTTTCCAAATTCCAGATCCAAGGCATCCTTTCAGAGGATAGCATATAGGCCGTATTCCCATGACCGCAGAAACCCTGACTCTGTCCCATCTTAAATCGCAAACACCCAAAGACCTTTTGGCATTGGCCGAAGAGCTCGAGATCGAAAACGCGTCGACCATGCGTAAAGGTGAGATGATGTTCCAAATTCTGCGGGAACGCGCAGATGAAGGTTGGCAGGTATTTGGTAACGGAGTGCTTGAGGTACTTCAGGATGGATTTGGCTTTTTGCGCTCACCCGAGGCAAACTATTTGCCGGGTCCCGACGACATCTATGTAACGCCAGATATGATCCGGAAACTTTCGTTGCGTACCGGTGATACCATTGACGGAGAGATGAAAGCGCCAAACGATTCCGAGCGGTATTTTGCTTTGACCAGTGTGACGTTGATCAATTTTGAAGATCCGGAAAAGGCCAAACATAAGATCGCGTTTGACAACCTGACGCCACTTTATCCTGATGAACGCCTGAAGATGGAGATCGAGGATCCTACCATCAAGGATAACACAGCCCGGATTATTGACCTTGTTGCGCCGATAGGTAAAGGTCAACGTGGGTTGATCGTTGCGCCACCGCGTACCGGTAAGACTATGATTTTGCAGAACATTGCTAAGTCAGTCGAACAAAACCACCCAGAGTGCTATCTGATTGTCTTGCTCATCGACGAACGCCCCGAAGAAGTGACCGACATGCAGCGTTCGGTTAAAGGCGAAGTTGTTTCGTCGACCTTTGATGAACCCGCAACGCGTCACGTAGCCGTAAGTGAAATGGTCATCGAAAAGGCTAAGCGCCTGGTCGAACATAAACGAGATGTTGTTATTCTTCTAGACTCGATCACAAGACTTGGTAGAGCGTTTAACACTGTCGTACCATCGTCGGGCAAAGTTTTGACGGGTGGCGTTGATGCAAATGCGCTGCAACGTCCGAAACGGTTTTTTGGTGCGGCTCGAAATATCGAAGAGGGCGGATCTTTGACCATCATCGCAACCGCGTTGATTGATACAGGCAGCCGTATGGACGAAGTGATCTTTGAAGAATTCAAGGGTACCGGTAACTCAGAACTGGTTCTGGATCGTAAAATTTCGGATAAGCGGTTGTTCCCAGCCATCGATATTCTGAAATCCGGGACACGGAAAGAAGAGCTGTTGGTGGATAAGGTGAATTTGCAGAAAACCTTTGTTCTGCGGCGCATTCTGAATCCGATGGGAACCACAGACGCCATCGAATTCCTTCGTTCGAAGCTGAA
>PIVL01000956.1 GCA_003354145.1 Paracoccaceae bacterium | reverse complement strand
CTGGCGCCCATCAGCCGATACGTCATCTCCGGGTGCCGGCCGTCGTGCGTCTTGTCGAGGTTCACGGGTAGCACCTGCGTCGCCGCCGCGTCCTCCGGGCACATGTCACGCCGCGTCACCGCCTCGGCCGCGCGGAGCGTGACGCTTCGGCGCGTGAGGAACGCGGCTGGGAACCCGTCTGGAATGGCGTCGCCCGTCGCGCCGACGACTATCAGCACGTCCACGTCGTACAACAGACCCTCTCGCCGCTCCACGGGCTCGCAGCCGGGCACGGCGAGCGCGGTGAAGCCGCGCGGCGGCGCACTCGCGAACACGTCCGTGTACCAGTGCCGTCTCCACATCTCGCCGGCGCCGGCCGCACGCGCCGGCGTGGCGCGCGCTGCCGGCGCGCCGGCCGTATGGCCCGGCTGCCTGGCGAGGCGACCGCGCGGATGGGTGCTACCTCCGGTCGTCGTCCGAGACGAGCGACCTGCTCGAGCGGACGATCGCGATATGTCGTGCCATCGTATGAGTCGTCGTGGAGGCTGGGCCGTACCTCGCGCACATGTTGCTATCGGCGGACGTGCGTGCGCGAGGGCCGCTGCGTCGCGCGCAAGGCGTGCACGACGCTCATGTGCGCGCGCGCCCCGCGGCCCTCGCGCCCCGAGCGTCGTGTCCCGTTCCTCGCATCCACCCTACCGTATATGCCGGCGCGCGCTGCCGTC
>PIVL01000955.1 GCA_003354145.1 Paracoccaceae bacterium | reverse complement strand
CGTCGACCCAAGACCGTCGACGCCACGGGGGCGGCTCACCCGTCGGACCCGCTGCCGATGCCGCGGGGGCGGCTCGCCTGCCGGACTCGCTCTTCGGGAACGCGCTCGGCTCCCCGCTCCAAGCTCGCCCAGCCCGCACAGCGGCGGCCCATGACCGTCGACGCCACGGGGGCGGCTCACCCGTCGGACTCGCTCGACGCCACGGGGGCGACTCACCCGTCGGACTCGCTCGACGCCGCGGATACGGCTCACCCGCCGGACCCGCTCGAAGACCGCGCGTCCTCGCCCTCAACCTACGCTCACTCGACAACTCGGACTCGGACCCACGCCCACTCTACCACTCGGACCCGAACCTCGCCCTCGACCTACGCTCACTCGTCTATGCGGACTCAAGCCTCGCCCCAAGCCCGTGGACACCCAACATCCTGGACTCGGACCACGGCATCGAGAGCTACCCGACCAACACGGCGGTAGCCCCCGCGACCGGCCCAAGCGCCAACCCTTCCCGCGCGGAGGGCGCGCTCGAGCCCGTCGCCTGAGGTGATGGACCACCCCTGAGCGGCAGATTAGCCTCCCTAGAGGCGACGCTCAGGGCGGGTCCTCGCACGACTAGCTGGCATCGGAAGGCAGCGTGCGAGATACATGGTCGTCGTCGTGTCTACGCTATTGGACGGCGTCCCCCGAGGCGACCGCCGTCCACGGGG
>PIVL01000954.1 GCA_003354145.1 Paracoccaceae bacterium | reverse complement strand
CTGTGGCAATGGTGCTGCCGACCAGGTACAGACAATCACCGTACAGGATAACATAGCCCCAACGTTTAGTATCCCCGCCGATCTAACGATCTTTAGTGATGCCTCGTGTGTGTATGATGCTGGTGTAGGTGTTACGGGCGATGTTACTGATGAGGCAGATAACTGCAGTGTTGGTCTAAACGCTACGTTTGTGGATGTTGTTGATGCCACTGACCCCTGTAACATCACTATCACGCGTACGTGGAGCCTTGTTGATGACTGTGGCAATGCTGCCGCCGACCAGGTACAGACAATCACCGTACAGGATAACCTCGCCCCAACGTTTAGTATCCCCGCCGATCTGACGATCTTTAGTGATGCCTCGTGTGTGTATGATGCTGGTGTGGGTGTTACGGGCGATGTGACCGATGAGGCAGATAACTGCAGCGTTGGTCTAAACGCTACGTTTGTAGATGTTGTTGATGCCACTGACCCGTGTAACATCACTATCACCCGTACGTGGAGCCTTGTTGATGACTGTGGCAATGCTGCTGCCGACCAGGTACAGACAATCACCGTACAGGATAACATAGCCCCAACGTTTAGTATCCCCGCCGATCTAACGATCTTTAGTGATGCCTCGTGTGTTTATGATGCCGGTGTGGGTGTTACGGGTGATGTTACCGATGAGGCAGATAACTGCAGCGTTGGTCTTAACGCCACGT
>PIVL01000122.1 GCA_003354145.1 Paracoccaceae bacterium | reverse complement strand
CCCATAATCTTTTCTCGTCGACGGGTCGGTCGATGAGACCCTTCGGATCGATTGTTCAAACCCTTGTGACTTCGGTGATCAACACTGGGAGCTATTTTCCGTAGGGCAGCAGCATAGCTGCCCAATTTGTCCGTAACCACAACGCGCGGCTGGCCAAACTGTTTGAACAACTTGCAGAAAAACCTGTCCGCAGCGCGACTGTCACGGCGGGATTGAACAAGTATGTCCAGCACATCTCCCTTACTGTCCACAGCACGCCAAAGCCAATATTTCACGCCCCTAATTGGAATGACCACCTCGTCGAGATGCCACTTGCTCGATGGCCCTGGCCGGTCCCGACGGATTGTTTTTGCATATTTGGGGCCGAATTTGCGCACACGCCAAACAGGGTATGCCCTTCGCCAGAAAAAGAAAATATTTTTCCTATCGATAAATCTCCCATTCCGAATTGCTTGGCGTAATCTACGCATCGCTTCATATAAGTTTCAGCAAAGTTTTTCGCCCGTATTTGTTTGTCATTCATCTATCTATCTCATTTAGTTTGCTCCATTGCTCCTCTGATAGCACCAATTTGCAATAATGGAGAAGTAAAAATTTCATGTATTATTCCATAATTGCTTGTAGAGGTCTCGATGCTCGTTTGACTTCTAGCACTAAACAGTAATTTATGTATCAATTTGAATGCTTTATTAGGGATAAGTTGTCGCTTATGTATCTTAATATAATTTTCGATAATATCCCAAACTCAAGATTTTGTTTTGATGTTAGCATGACATCAAGACGTTTCGATGCGATCATCCGGGATGGAACACCTATTGACGTTGTGATTTACAATGCCGATCTCGCCCAGTTCGGAACACTTTAAGAGGTATTGCCAAGTGTGGACGTATATGGACCCCGCCTTTTTGCAACGCCTTAGTTAGAGCTGGATTAGTTTCACGGTTGCTGACGTATATCCGGCCTGTCTTTGCGGCATTATGGCCGCTGGCCCTGATGAAGTCCGCGTGCCAGATCCCTCTCAAGTTGCCGGACTACTTCTGTCCAGGCAATACCCCAAGGTCTGCTGTGCGCAACAAACCTGCTGTTCGCCGCTCAATCGAAAGCGTCAAGACCGGGCATTAAGTCGACAGGCATTCTCTCAGATCCCAATTCTAGTTTTTCGATTTGCGTTGCATTCTGCGGACATGGCGCAGGGTGTCGGTCAACATCGCAGTCATAAGACCAAACATCAGAAAGCCGTTTGCCCCTGTCATTCCGCCAAGCAGTCGCTTTTCTTGAGGGACAATCACGTCACCAAGACCCAGCGTCGTGTATGCAACCAGGGAATAGTAAACAGCTTCTTCCAGCGTTGGGAACACCGCTGCCCACGTAAAAACGATCGCCCAGAGCCATACTCCCAACGTCATCATGGACATTGTTGAGATCACTACCATCAGGATCACTACGAATGATTTGACCAGATGGGGAGGTCGCCGCAGCCATGGCTCCATCCAATCAAGTGTTTCGTTAAGAACCCACCAAAGCACTGCGCCGCTAACCAGCGACACAAGCGTAATGCAGGAGCCCAGAATCAATTGGTCAAACATGGTGTGATTTTCCTTCTTGAGCGACTTGTGCACCGAGGATTGTGAGTCTTGAACAAAAGTCAATTTATCTGGGGCAATATAGCGCCAATACGCGACTACAGGAAATCAGATAAAGGCACCAAAGGGCACACGAGTTTATTTTGACACCGAAATTTGGTAGCCTAGCCGGTGTTATATATTTGGAAGCGCAGTCTTGAACCGCCGTTCCTCATATCAGGAACCCTGTCGTTGGCTGCCATTGAGAGGAACCGAAAAATGGTGAATATGGTTATTTCGAATACATTGGGAAACGGCTCACGTTGATTGGCAATAACAACAGCTCTGGCAGGATTGCTCGCATCTGTGGGCGCGGCACCGACATTGGCCTCGTTGGGACGAGAACAAGTTTGACGCACCATCACCGTCGAAGCTGCGTCGAAACAAAAATGCATTTTGTGTGAAACTGCTCGATCGACAGGTTGCAGAGATCCAAATCCGCGCCGCAATCCTCAATCATTGCCCGGCAAAGCATGTTTACATGCATGAGAGGAGGCTTCACAGCGCTTGGCATTCCCAAAGTCGTCGCCGTAGGATAAGTCCGTCAGGGGTAAGGGGAAGTCCGAGCTCAGATTGATTTGTGCAACAAATTCACGGCGCCCTGTAGAGGGACTATTCAAAGGGACAAATTATGTCCGAAAATATACGCGACTGGTTGGTCGCTCAGGGGCTCGCGGATTACGCCGACGCGTTCTTGGAGAACAAAATAGATATTCAAATCTTGCCAGAACTCACCAACGAGGATCTGCGTGAGATCGGTGTTGTGGCCGTCGGCGATCGTCGGCGTTTACTACGAGCAATCGCAGACATATCCCTACCTGAACCCAATGACGATCAGGAACCTGAGAATAAACTGGAGACCGCCAGGCGTCAGGTCACGGTGATGTTCACAGACATCTCAGGCTTTACCTCATTGTCCAGCAACCTAGATGCAGAGGACACGCACGCTCTACTTAACCGATTTTTCGCGGTAACTGACGGCATCGTGGAGAAATATGGCGGCAGAATTGACAAACATATCGGTGACGCCGCGATGGCTGTTTTTGGTGCGCCGATTTCGCACTCAAATGACTCCGAGCGCGCGGCAAGGGCCGCTCTGGAGATACACAAAGCGATGGCCTCGTTCGACCCTCCTCTATCCTGCCACATCGGCATCGCATCCGGCCAAGTGATCGCCAGTGATACGGGCAGCCAAACTCACTCAGAGTATACCATTACCGGAGACGGCGTGAACCTCGCCTCTCGGCTGACCGAATTGGCTTCTGCTGGGGATACCATTGTGTCAGATCATATTCAGCGTGCGCTGGGTCCACTGTTTGTCGGCGAGACTCTCGGTGCGCAGGACATAAAAGGCTTTGCAACTCCTATTGAGGTATTTCGTCTAACCAGAATGGCGCGCAACATGCGCACACGCAGGCATCGGTTCATTGGACGTCATCGCGAATTATCTCTTTTTGCCAGCGCTCTGGAGAGGTGCAAAAACCATGCCAAGGGCGAGATACATGTTTTGTTGGGTGAGCCAGGCATTGGCAAAACTCATCTCTCAGAAGAGATCGCCGAACTGGCTGCCAGCCTGGGCTTTCGCATACACGACGGTGCGGTCATGGACTTTGGCGCGCTCGAGGGGCAGTCCGCCGTTCAGGCCGTAATAGCTAGCCTGTTGGATTTAGACTCATCTGCCGACCAGCCCACTCGGCTAAATGCGATTCAAAATGCGGTCGATCTGGGATGGATTTCCTCTGCAAATGACAGCCACTTGCGCGCCCTATTGGACGTCGACCAAGAGGCGGGTCCCGCAGAAGTCTATGCTGCTCTGGGTAATGATGCACGTCGGCGCGCTCGGCGAAATGTCATTGGTGAACTGATGCGAGCACGTTGCTCTCGGTCCCCAGTCCTCATTCGAATTGAGGATGCGCATTGGGCTCAGAGCGACGTGATGACCGCCTGCGCGCATATTGGATCGGCAACCACCAATCTGCCGTGTATATTGCTGATGACGAGCAGGGTCGCGGGGGATCCGTTTTCTCAGGAATGGCAATCCCAAACAGATGGCGCATTTCTCACTAAACTGGAGCTGACCGCCCTCAATGACGATCATGCCCGCGAACTCATCGCGGAATTTGATCGGATAGACCCCGAATTGCTGGAGGCCTGTGTCCGGAGAGCTGGGGGCAATCCTCTGTTTTTGGAGCAACTCCTGCGTAATATTGGTGCCCTCAGAGACGAGGAGATTCCGGGCAGTATTCAGGGGCTCGTTCAATCCCGTCTCGATGCCTTGGATGCGGCCAGCCGCGCCGCCATTCAGGCTGCGTCTGTTTTAGGGCCAAGATTTGCACCGGACGCTCTGCAATATTTGCTGGCTGACCAGAAATTGGAGACCGGTGTTCTGCTCCGCTCCGCGCTCATTCGTGAGGATGGCAACGCGCTGCAATTTGCACATGCCTTGATCCGAGATGGATCGTACGAAACCCTGATAAAGTCAGACAGAGTTCGACTGCACTTGCGTGCTGCGGATTGGTATCAGGGGCGGGATGCATCGTTGCGAGCGCGTCACCTGGAAAGAGCGGGTTCCCCAGAGGCCGCCGCCGCCTATCTCCAAGCCTGCGAAAACCTCATCCAAGCGTATCAGTACGATGAGGCTGAAACCCTCATTGCGCGTGCATTGGATCTGAAAACCAGTGCCGAAAACCGATTTGATTTGCTATGCTTGGGCAGTGAATTGATGCGACTTCGCGGGTTGTCTTCGGACGCCATCAGCGCGTTCCAAGACGCAGCAGAACTAGCCATATCCGCTTCGCAGAAATACCGAGTACACATTGGACTGGCGCAGGCCGCTCGGCAGGCTAGCCAGTATTCCATAGCTCTCGAAAGTCTCGATCAGGCAGAACAGGCCGCCCAACAGAACAACTCGGACCATGACCTCGCGCAAATAAACTATGTGCGGGGCAATATCTACTTTCCGCTAGGGCGCACGCGGGAGGCACTCCAGAGTAATGAAACCGCGCTGTCTCTGGCGCGGAGCGTCGGATCCGTGCGTCTGGAGGTCGGTGCATTAAGCGGCTTTGGCGATGCAAATTTTATGCAGGGCACGATGAAATCTGCAGCAGAATACTACACCCAAGCCGTTGATCGCGCGCGCGAAAACGGACTGGTGCGCGATTTGGCTGCGAACCTGCACAATCTCAGCGTCTCACGCTGTTACTCCGGAAATGTCATCCAGGGAAAAATCGACGCCGAAGAGGCGATCCAAGTTTCGCAAAAATACTTTGCCCATGTGCCGGAATGCGTCGCGCAAACCTGCTTGGGAATCGCGTCGTCATTTTTTGGTGACTTTGATCTGGCCCTCGCGTCCTTTACCCGTTCTGGCGAAATCGCAGAACGCGTTGGCGCATCCCGCCTCGAGGCGCAAGGATTAGAGCATTTGTCACGTGCCCAAACCTGGGCAGGACTCAGAGAGGACGCAATAAAAACAGGCCGTTGCGCAGTCGAAATAGCCCTCGCCCACGGGCGCAACTTTGTTGGCGCCAAGGCTCTGTCTGCATTGGCGCTAGCGCTGGACGACGCTGACGAACAGGATCGACTGTTGGCTCAGGCGCGAGAAATTATCGTCGAAGGCAGCGTCGGGCACAGCCAGCTGCATTACTACGCGGACGCCAGTGCTCTCATGCTGCGCCGTCGGGATTGGGCCCAGGCTGAAGAGTTTGCTGGTGAATTGGAGGAATTCACACGCAAAGAACCGCTGGGAATGGCGACCCTATCCATTCGGGAAACACGTCTGATTGCACAATCGGCGCGCGACAATATTGACCATTCCGCACATCCCGATTTTGACGCTTTGAGGTCAGCCTTTGGAGATATGGGAGTGCGCTACACGCTAAATGGTCCAACGACACTAACGCTCTCGGACGGATGGCGGGAGAAAACATCATGAACGTCGAACGTTCGGTTTGGTTGGCATCGGCATTAGTGTCAGTCGCGCTATTGTATGTATTGTACGGCCTCTGGGTCACGATGAACCATTTTGAGGGGGACCCGACGCAGTTACCTGACAAGGCCGCCGTGAAGGACTATTTCGAGGGGGAAAATATCTCGCCGACCCATAGGATTGAAACTGGTATTTACATCCAGTCTCTCAACTTTCTCGGGGCCAGTGATGTGCGTCTGAGCGGATATATCTGGCAGCATTTCCAAGACGACATTCACGACCATCTAAAACCATCAAAGGGAGAGGTGGGATTTGTTCTGCCCGAGAGCGTCGATACATCGGGTGGCGTGATCAAGGAAGCATATCGTTACAGGCACGCAGATAATCAAGGCGAGGTGATAGGTTGGTTCTTTGAGCAAACGCTGCGACAGACGTTTGACTACACCACCTACCCCTTTGATCACAAAACAGTCTGGGTTCGGTTTTGGCCACAAAGTTTTGAACATGACATCGTGTTTATTCCGGATTTTGACGCATACGGCCCCACCGGCCCAAAGGATATTTTTGGCATTGACGAGCGGATCGTTATGGGAACCTGGGAGCGCAAGAACACATACTTTGACTATAAACGCTCTGACCTGAGTAGCTCGCTCGGTGTGCCGCTAAATCAAATCCAAAAATCACTGCCAGAGCTGCATTATAATATTGTTATCAACAGAAAATTTGAAAACGCTTTTATTCTGCACATGATCCCGCTGTTCGTCGTCACGATGCTCTTATTTGGGGCTGTGATGACCGTTACACGGCATCAGACCATGATCGACCGCCACGATTTCAGCACATCCAGTGTAATCGGCACATGTTCGGTTTTATTCTTTGTCGTGTTGCTCGCACATGTCCAATTGCGCGAAGAGTTCGCGGGCTCTCCGGTGATCTACATGGAATATTTTTACTTACTCATGTACTTTTTACTGCTAGCCGTATCAGTGAACACCTATCTGTTTGCGGCTGAGGCAGCACAATCGTGGTGGGTCATACATTTTCACGACAATCTGATACCCAAGGCTCTGTTTTGGCCTCTGGTGTTAGCGTGTATGGTCGTAATCTCGTGGTATAGTTTGGAAACTGGAGCAGGTTTCGAAAAATCCGCTCCAGTGAGGTAGAGTTCTATGTCTCTGCAAATCCCGGCTTTAGCTCTCCTTGGGCCATATCAAGTGTATATTCTGACACCGTCTCCGAAGTCCCTTCGGAGAGCTTGTTTAAATGCGGTGCCGCCTGCGCGATTGTGTAAACAAAGGCAGACTCTGTCCGACCACCCAGCGCGATATTGATCTTTTTGCGGATATATACATTCTCGTCCGATCCAGCGCCATGATACCCCTCGAGCTTGTCGAGTTCGCGTAGCCCTGAGGCGGTTACACGATAGACTTCACCGGAAACAGGTTTACCCCTTCCCTTGAGATCCACCAACACGGCCATACGGTGCAAATAGGCGCAGTTTGGGTTATCGCAGAACGGCTCATTGGGCACGATCAGTGGCATTGCCTGCCGAGTACGGGCCTCTCCGACAAAATCGTTCAGCACCTCTTGGTGTGCCTCGTGATTGGGGAACCCCTGTTTGAGTGACCCATAGGTAAAGTAGAGATACGTCGGCTCATGCTCCGCCTCAATCTCCATTGAGGACTGCCCATCTGAACTTCCTCGCTTGATGCCGTTTGCGTCTGCCCATGCATGGAGGCGTTGATGGATTTCATCCGAAACCTCGATCCTATCGAGCAATTTCAAACTGAGAGAGGCATCGATTTCAGGCGCGGCGAGCAATAGATCGACCATTTCGACCGACCCGTTCATAACCGCAACATTGAGACTGGTAAAACCATGGTCGTTAACCGTGTTTACGTTAATCCCGCGTTTAATCATTCCCTGCGCAGCCTCAACATCAGGCAGGCCCAGAGAATGGCCGCTTTCACTCATTTCACCTTTTCCACCTGCTGCATAATGCAAGAGCGTATCGCCTGTGTGGTCGTCGATGACATCGATACCGATCACGCCTTCGTCAATGGCTCGGAAAACGCGTTTCCATTGCTCAAGGTCATCTGAGGCCGCTGCCTCTTGGGCCCATTTGAAGATCCGATGCCCCTGATCATCCAACTCATCAAAGGCCTCATCCAACGCGACCATAATCTCGTCAGGAGTTGCCATCATACCGATGCCCATCGTACCGTTAGACAACAAACCCTGACGCGGGCCAGAAAAATCAGCACCCAAAGTCGCGAGTTTGGCGACATTGTTCTGGGTGGTGATGTTATTCCACATGTTTGTATTACAGGCGGGACAGAGGATCACCGGTTTCTCCTGATACTGCCAGGCGACGAAAACAGATGTAAGCAGGTTGTCAGCGATACCGTTCGCAATTTTGCCCATTGTGTTGCATGTCACGGGTGCCACGATCACACAGTCAGCCCAATCACACAACGCGAGGTGTGAGGCGCGCACCGGCATTCCAAAGTCGATGTAGCGAAAATTCCACTCGTCATCATCTCGATAATAATCGCTATGCTTGATCTTGCTCGCGATCTTTTCGGCCCCAAAATCCTGAAAGAATTTTTCGGCAGAGACAGACGGCACCAGTTTTACATTGTGTCCTGCATCAACCAGTCGTTCCACTAACTCAGGGATTTTGTCGGCGGCTGACGAGCCACATGCACAGAGCAATACGTTTCTTTTACCGTCACGAGGATCGGTCAGACCGCCCTTGGGGTAGCCAAAGATATTGTCATCCAAACTAGGCGATTGGTGACGCAACAACACCTGCAACTCAGCATCGTGAATACGCTGCTGCAAATCGCCGGCAAGTACCATGTCGACGATGTCCTGACGCTTGCCCAAACACTGACCCTCAAAATAGAGGTATGGAACGGTGTCTTTGCCACTAAGGGCGACGAGCTGACGCCGCATTTTTATCGCGTGCTGCCCAACGCCAGCGACGTCGACCAAATGTAGATCAGTCACACCGATGTTTGAGAGGATACTCTTGAGCATGTAGGACCACGGATCGTCGTCCGCATAAAACAGCACGATTTTATTGTTCTTGATGATCTGGGACACATCAGACGGGTCCTCGACCGGAGTACGTTCATCAATAACGAGCATAGCGGGGTTTTCGAGGTTACGCAGGCCACGGAAAATGTGCTCGCGCGGAGCCTGCCAGACCTGTGATGTTGCCGGACTCATATCTACAACGGTGACAAAGTCGGATTCGGCATCAAAGTCGATACAAAGGCACCAGAACTCCTCGAGCAGCGCAGTTTCGCGATAGGCGTTATCCGGCCTCTTGATCACCTCAAAGCCCAACACACGGTTAAGGTCGATGTTGATCATCAAATGACGGTTTGCATAGTTTTTCAGGCTATCCAACTGCGCCAGAAACCAGTCCTCGGGGGTGCCCTCGCTGTCGCTGGGGCGGTCGGCAAAATTTCTGAATTCACTGCCTAGCAATGCTTCGTTCGCTTGTACGAGATATTGCTGGGCGAGTTTGTGCATCTCCTTAGCCGTGGATACACGACTGAGAGACTCCGAAAACGCCGCGTTTGTCGCGAGCAAAATCTTATCTTCGTTGACGTGGGCATCGCCGAGAATTGCGAGACTCTCGGCCAGCACGCCAATACTATTCATATTAGGGCTGGCACGACGGAACAGATTGCGGCTCTTTTTGCGGTCGTCCGTCAGATAGCGCGTTGTATCAACGTAATTGCAGTCCTGTTTGAGCGTCTGCAATCTGGTGCTGACCGCTTGGCGCGCTGAAAACCGCAGCATTCCACGCGAGCGCAGAGAGGTTCCATCGCGGTCAGACATCGCCCCAAAAAGTCGCTCGGCGGTGGTCACCCAGAGCTTGCCGTATTTTTCTGGATGCACGTCCATCATATGGACCAATCCGGTGCTCGGGTTACATTTCGCTATGATTGCAAAATGGCCACCGGGCATTGGTTTACCGTGAGCGAGGCCAACCTGAAAGTTCGCAACCAGGATATCGTTGTCGCCCCCGACATGATTGGACTCCTCAACCGCCTCAAGCAGCAATTCCACCGAAGTCGTAGCCTGATCCATAAAATAGGCCTGAACCTGAACCAGTTCGCGCAATCCCTGTGAATGGATGTATGTGCAGGCTACATCGTATAATTCACCTAGCGAAATACCGTCACTCACCACATACGAGGTCGGCAACTCGCACTCCCGAAAGATATCGTTTACTTCGCAGGAGAACCCGAGCGCCGACATGCTGAGCGCGGCTGCCGTCACGCTGCAGCAATTGATCGGCTGCTGAAAGTTCTGCATATGCACAGAGACCAGATCGCCAAACAGAGTCGCAAAACAATCCTGCCGGATTTCGCTGGGAACGGCGAACCACTCCTGACTAGAGAGATACGCCAGCCGCGTGCCGGTGTCGGCAACAGCATCTAGGCTGACTGGGATTTCAAAAATTTCCAGATGTTCTTCGTAAAAGAAATCTCCTGCATCAGCAGTGGCCAAATCCTCGCCATTTTGCTGGAGATGCACGCAACCACTAAGCACGACGTACATGCCATCAGCGGGTAGTGTCGTTTCGCTAGCTACTTCCAAGAGAGCAAAATGCGGTTTTATCCCTGATGGATCGGATGGTGCTGCTTTGCTGCGAAACGCGGGCAGGATCAGCCCCCAGTCAGCCTCGGAAATTGCTGCAGAATCCTGTAGGTTAGTAGACTCAATAGAAACCATTTTCGCTCCCCCAAAATGTAGCAGCATCCCTCAAATCTCGTACTGAAATCAGTGTTTTCAGCTCTCCCCGCAGTTGATCACTGTAAAAAGCAGGAGATTCGGAGACGCAAAATTCTAAACCAATGCATGAAAGGTAAAGCAAACCGGTGTTGCAATCAAACGCAGACATCAGGTCGTGATAACTGGATTGATAATTTCCCAAGTTCATCAAGAACGCCAAAATCTCAGAACATCGCGCGGCGGCGCTCGGACGTGACAGCTGAGAGGTGGTATTACCAAGTCATGCCCAAATATGCAGCTTCGGGCCAGTTAGGCCTACTTCAAGTCTCTGGCCCGCCGACTGCTTGTCTGGGTACTTTAATGGGGCATAATTTGGAATGAAGGTTTTGGAGCCATCGAGGTCGACGCTGCTCCGGGTACGCTTAGCCAAAATGTACGAGCGATTGATTGGCAAAACCAGAAAGGAGGTGCCACTGGAGGATGGCGAGGCCAGTGACCTTTGCCGGAGATGCTTGCCTCATTGATCATGGTTTAAACTTCATCAACCGTCGCTTCACCCAAAACCGATTCTGGTATATGATGTCAGCGTTTGCTGCCAAAGGCACCTTTTTGGGTTATCGTCGGTATGAGCCTTCAGATATTGTTAAATTTTTCGGTCGTGATTTTCACACTAGGCTACCTCGCATCCCTGGGCCTCGAAATAAAACTGCAGGAGGTATTTAATTCCTTGCGGAGTGTCAGGATCATTTCGCTGGTCTTTTTTTGGGGCTGGGTCGCCGGACCAGCACTGGCTTGGCTTCTCACCAGGTTCATTCCAATGACTGATGCACACGCGGCCGGGCTGTTGTTGGTCAGCATGGCCCCAACCGCGCCGTTCTTTCCGCTGGTGGTGCAAAGAGCCCGCGCCAATGCCTCGTCCGGTGCCGCGATGTTGCTACTGACGACCATCGGCACCGTTGTATTCCTGCCTCTGCTGGCACCGCTGGTAATCACCGGTTTGACAGTGGACACTTGGTCGCTGGCGAAGCCGCTGCTATTCATGGTGCTGTTCCCGCTGCTGACCGGAATCGCGATTCAGGTTGGCGCCCGGGACATTGCCAGAAAGATTTACCCAGTGGTAAGGAAAACCGGAGGGGTTTTCCTGGTCATCACCCTTGTCCTGACATTCATGGCATATGGGCGCGATATGCTTGGTGCTTTGGGCAGTTTTGCTCCTGGCACGTTGACCGTCTTCCTCATCGTGATTGCTGTGCTGTCTTATTCTTTCAGTTTCGGCCTGGACCAGCCACAGCGCAGCAGCCTGGCTCTGGCAATGTGTACGCGCAATATTGCTGCGGTCTTCGCAGGTTATTTCGGTATCACGAACCCGCCGCCGGGTCTGTTCGTGATGATCGTTCTGGTCGTTCCAATTGCTGCGGTTGTGGCATTTGGTGCGGCGTATTTATTTGCCCGACAATCCCCAAAATATCAGGAGTAGAAGCATGAAAGTTGTCATAGTTGGTGGAGTTGCCGGTGGTGCTTCGTGCGCAGCAAGGCTGCGACGTTTGGACGAAACGGCAGAAATCATCATGGTCGAGCGCGGGCCGTATGTGTCGTATGCAAATTGTGGCCTGCCGTACCATATCGGTGGGGTGATCCCGGAAGAGTCAAAGCTTCTGGTGGCGACGGCCGACACGTTTCGCAACCAGTTCGCGATCGACGCGCGGACGCATTGCGAAGCTGTTGCCGTCGACCCGGAAAACAAGACGGTGGACCTCAAGAACGTGCTGACCGGTGAGATCACGTCCGAATCCTACGACAAGCTGGTCCTTTCGCCCGGTGCGCCTCCGATCAAACCCCCGCTGCCGGG
>PIVL01000953.1 GCA_003354145.1 Paracoccaceae bacterium | reverse complement strand
GGCATTGAAGAGAGTTCGTGAGGAGTGAAGGGGCTTGCGAAGCCCAGTTTGAGTGAATCAAGTGAAAGTGATGAAGATAGACATGTGAGATGTGTAACCCTGTGAAGTGAAAGTGAAGTGATTGCGTCTAGTTAGGCAGCGCGGCGGATCCGCGAGTGAGACCAGACAGAAAGTCGGGGGCGCGTTGGTTCGGGGATCCCAAAGGGATCACTGGACTGCGTCTTTCGACTGGTCTCGCTTGCGTGTTTATAAAAGCATGCTTGTACATTTTGCTTGTGTGCGCGTTGTGCGAATGCGCGCGTGTGCATAGCCGTTTGAGCGTCAAGCAGACATCGAGGCGGACTCTTGCCACCCAGGGCAGAGTCGGCCGAGGCTTTTGTTGTAGCGCGTTGCGATTGACAGTTGAGAAGAGTGAATACGCATTGCTGCGCGTGGGAGCGCAAAAGGCGGAAGAGAGCTTTGCGTACTTGCTGTTGCATCGTACGCACGCTGTGCAGGGTAGCGTGATCGTTGTGACACGAGCACTCTTGAGATTAAAAGGCTTAGAGGATTGAGTGACTCTTTGGGCTCAATTGACAGTCCGGGCTCGAGACTTCGTATCGAGCACACTGATTTGGAAAAACGGCTTGGGAGTTTTAGCCTTTACTTGAGTCGTGATTCCCCGAATCAGACTGGGGGCTGCTCCGGGAAGGCGTGTTTTCGTCC
>PIVL01000952.1 GCA_003354145.1 Paracoccaceae bacterium | reverse complement strand
TGGACGATGTACCCAATTGCCCAACGACACTGGTTTTGCATGGGGAACAGTCTGGCGAAATCGACTTTGCCAGCGCGATGGCCGAGCAACCCGACACTTTTGATCCGGTCATGTTGCGTGGTGATGATCTGTTTCTGATGATGTTTACATCTGGCACCACCGGCCCACCCAAAGGCGTTGGGGTACCTCTCAAGGCATTACTGTCTTTTGCCTCTTACATGAAATACGGCCTGGATTTGCGCCCGGATGACCAGTTTTGGAACATCGCCGATCCTGGATGGGCATACGGGCTTTACTATGCGGTCATCGGGCCGCTGTTGCTGGGCCAAGCGACGACGTTCTATCAGGGGCAGTTCAGCGTCGACAAAATCTATGACCTGATTGCCAGACACAACATCACCAACTTTGCCGGTGCACCGACCGCCTATCGCATGATGATCGCGGCCGGCGAGGATGAGGCATCCAAGGTCAAGGGCAAGCTGCGTGTCGCCAGCAGTGCCGGAGAGCCGTTGAACCCCGAGGTTATGCGCTGGTTCAGCGATCACCTGGATTGCCCGCTATATGACCATTACGGACAGACCGAGGTTGGCATGGTGCTGATGAACCACCATGGGCTGGCGCATGACGTAGTTCCCGGTACGGCTGCTCACCCTATGCCCGGTTTTCATCTGGCAGTGCTGGATGACGCGGGCCACGAATGCCCGGT
>PIVL01000121.1 GCA_003354145.1 Paracoccaceae bacterium | reverse complement strand
GACAGCTCAGCCATCGTCATGTCCTCGCGGATCGCTTCAAGCGCAACTTTGGCTTTGAAATCGGGCGAATGGTTTTTTCGCTTCGTCATTTTGAATCGTCTTTCTCATAAGTCGATCCATATTAGCTACTGGTCCGAAACCTTGCGACCACCTCTATACTTGGCTTTCCATTTGTAAAAGGTAGCTTCCGACATGCCGTGCTTGCGACATAACTCGGACACTTTCGCTCCGGCTGCGTATTCCTGAATGATCCGGACAATTTACTCTTCTGTAAACCGTGACTTGCGCATTCTCTGTTCTCCTCGTTCATTCAAACATTAGTAGAACAAATCCTTCTTTCAGATGGCCCTGTTTCCGGGGGGGCAGGTCAGCAGCAGTTCTGGATGATACGTTGAGCGACCCATCAGCAAAACTTACCTGGCTTTGTCATAATTCCCACGATACATTTATGGGGTTATGTTTCGGAGTATATTTTTTTGTGAAACGTGTGATGCAGATTGTTCTTGCTTTAAGCATTGTCGCAATTCCTCAAACCGGGCATGCATTTGCTGCAACCAACGGACTTAGCGTCGAACCGGTGAATGATGCCGTATTTGAGGTCAATGACTGGAGAGGTTCACCCGCCTCGGCCTTTTGGTGCGCGGCTGCCAACTATGCCAGGCGAGAACTAAAGGCCGACTGGAAACGACGGGTGTATATTGCGCGTACCATGGGTCCTAGCGTCACATCCAATCGTGGATCTGCGGTCCACTTTACGATTGATCAGGATGCGGCTGGTGTTGCCACTGCGGGTGCTGGAAGTAGCCTGGGTTCTTTTGTAGTTGGTGACAACATGACGGTTCAGCAGGCAAACAGCTATTGTCATGTTGGGAAACCGTTTTTCCCGCGGTATTAATTCTGTGCAAGTGTCCCTAATCGATGGTGGACACAAACGCGCCAAATACGCAGCCGCTAGGCGGGGGGCGCCAGACGCTCATTTAGGGTGTCGGATAGGGGCATGGATATTCTTCTCGCGCCTACACTTTCGGACTTTGACGCACACTACGTGCGCGGGCATGCATGCGCGACACGGGCTATTAAAGCGGCGAACTGCTTTGCTATGCAGTATGCGCGGGTGCGCACACACCGCATTTGGGCAGTTGTACGCGCGCGCCCGCTCACGCGCATGATGGGGTGATATGAAGGGGAGCTATTATGCCCATGCGCCCAGATTTTGCATCAATGCTTGTACAAGCACGTCAAAACATACGGCGGATCAGTTCGCCCTGGGCAAATGTTCGCATACTTGATGATGGAGGGGGGCAATGTTGCGGCGAGGATCGAAGAACTTGAAGGAGCGTTTTGGGGGTGAAAAGGGTCAGAATCCGGGGTGCCACAAACTGATTAGTAGGCTAAATGTTAGGCAGAAAAGCCAATGTCCAATAAAAGATTATATTTTTCAAACTGATAGCTGAAAAAAAAGACCGTGACAGCAGTCACTGCGGGTTGCGTCGTAGCGCCACAAAAATTGGAGAACGCACAAAGTTTTCACCTCGCACGCCCACGTTCTACGGTAAGTGATTGATTCTATTGGCAGGGGCACCAGGGCTCGAACCCGGGACCTACGGTTTTGGAGACCGTCGCTCTACCAGCTGAGCTATACCCCTATGGCCGCGCTTGTCGTATGACAGTGCGCCGACGGACTCAAGCGAAAATTTGACCAAAGATGAATCCAAATGGCTATGTTGTATCAACTCGACTGTCCAGAACCACACAGAACCAATTGCGCCCGCGCCTGCATGAACTATGTAGGATGCTTAGCACAAGGAAACCGCAATTGAGCCTGCGCAAAAAAATAGCCAACAGTGAAGCCTTCAACCGCTTTGTCGAAGGACGGTTTGCGGCCTATATCCGTTTTGCCCATAATACGTCGACATGGCAGCGTACTGGGTTTGAGCCGATGGAAGAGGCTGTGCAGAATGGCGAAGCAGTGATTGTGGCGCTGTGGCATCAAAGATTGCTGATGTCGCCGTATTTGTTTGACGCCTCAAAAGGTAAAATCTGTACGTTGACGTCGTCTGCCCGGGCTGGGCGTATGGCAGGGAACGTACAGACCTTGTTCGGCTTTGAAACTCTGGCCATGTCCGGCAAAGATCGCCGGGTGAAGATGTCCCGCGAGTTGTTGCGCAAAATCCGTGATGGCGTTTCTATTGGAATCGCAGCTGACGGGCCAAATGGCCCGGCGCGGATAGCGTCGACTGTGCCATTGGTCTGGGCGCGGACATCAGGCTGTCGTGTGTTTACGCTGTCTTTTTCGGCGCGGAAGGTCATGCAATTGCCGACCTGGGATAAAATGATGCTGCCAGCACCCTGGACAAAGGGGGTGTTGATGTGCCGCGAATGGACAGAAACCGTTCCTCGCAAGGTTACCGAAGAACAGACAGAATCGTTACGAGTCAATCTTGAACACGCGTTGAACGAGGTGACGGATGCCAGCGACCGGGCAACCGGACGCCTTGTTGACTAAAACTTCTCGCTTAATCAGGTATCGCCACCAATCGTATTCGTATCCGCTTTGAAATAGCCCTTTGGTGCAACTTTGGCGTCAGGTGTAAACCAGCCCAGTTCTTCATGTTGCTGTACCAGCCATTTTTCCAGTGCACGCGTTGCATTGAATGACAAACCAACCAACTGTTCATCTTTGCCACGTCCCCATCCCGACCCAACAAGTAAGGATTCTTGGTCCGTGTTTTCAAAAATGGTCATCTGATACGGGCTCTCGTTCAGCTTTCTGGCTTTGGAATCTTGCCAGACAGTAACGTTCACGATCAATGCAGATTTCGGGGCATAGAGCAGCGGCACACCCTTTGGTGCGAGCATGTAGCCTTCGACGCTGATTCCAAAATGATACAAGCCTTCGCCTTCATATCGGCCAAAGCGCTCATCAATTGCGCCTGTCAGCGCTGCTTTCCATTCCTCTTGCGAGGCTTCGCGGGAAATCGGACCCTTTTGCATGTTTGAGGTCACAACGATGTTGTGTCCCAGTTTGAAATCACCAAGCGGTGGCGGTGGCTGATCAAGAACCCCGGATCCGCCACATCCAACAAGGAGAGCAAGGCTGGTCAAAACTGCAAAAAGTCGGATCATTATGTACCTCATCTACTAATTTCAAGCTGCAATAGACCACACAGTCCGGTCGTGCAAACGCTGCTTATGCGGTATCGGCGGGATAGTTCCTTGTTTGAAAAACATGGTCAGGAGAACCGATAGGTCCTGGGGAAACCGTAAGGTGGCCGTTTGCCAACACCGGCACGTTTTCCCAGCCATTCCGACAGATCAGTTTCGTGGCGGGTTTTGCCACCACCCATTGACCAACTCAGACCTTCTGACCAGTCAAATGTGGTGATGTCTGACAACCCGCCATCCAGTTCCAGCATCCCCTGTTTGCCCCGCGCCATGTTGTATTTTTGGATACGCACACCCTTACCTCGGCCCAACTCGGGCAATTCCGATGTTGGGAAGACCAGAAACTTACCGTTTTGCGAAACCACAGCCACATGATCCCCAGCCAGAGGTACACAGGTATAGGCGGTCACCTCGCCTTTGACATTCAACACCTGCCGCCCGGTACGGGTTTGCGCCAAAACGTCGTCTTCTGGCACAATGAACCCGTCACCGATACTTGAGGCGACCAGCAATTTGCGTCCCGGCTTGTGGATAAACAGGTCAACAATCTGTACGTCGTTTGGCAGATCCACTATCAGCCGCAGCGGTTCCCCCATACCACGCCCGCCCGGCAGGTTGGCCGCTGACAGGGTATAAAACCGCCCATTGCTGCCAAACACCAATAGCCGGTCCGTGGTTTCGGCGTGAAACGTAAACCGCGCAGCATCGCCGTCTTTGAACTTAAGCTCTCGGCCAAGGTCGATATGTCCGGTCATCGCCCGAATCCAACCCATGGTCGAACAGACCACAGTGATCGGTTCGCGATCAATCATCGCCTCAAGCGGCACTTCTTCGACTGTTCCCGCTTCGGCAAACTGGGTGCGGCGCGCGCCGCCGGCATAGTCTTTGCCAAAAGTTTTTCGGGTTTCGCGCAGCTGTGTTGCGATGCTGGCCCACTGCAGGGACACGTCTTCCAGCAAATCCTCAATCCCAGCGCGTTCTTCCATCAACGCTGCCTGTTCGCGCAGCAATTCCAGTTCTTCCAAACGCCGCAAGGACCGCAACCGCATATTCAGGATTGCATCAACCTGCACTTCGCTTAGCGAGTCCACCAAATCCTGCGTAGGTGACACATAATCAGCCTCGGACGTGGCGCGTACATGTTCCTTGCCCCAGTCCTCGCGCATCAGCGCCACCTTTGGCTCGTCGTCATAACGGATAATGTCGATCAGCCGGTCAAGGTTGAGGAACGCAACAATAAAGCCTTCCAATACTTCAAGTCGATGGTCGATCTTGCCCAGACGATGGCGAGACCGGCGCAAAAGAACCTCTTGGCGGTGATCCAGAAAGGCGCGCAACACTTCTTTCATGCTGCAGACCTTGGGCGTTACTCCGTCAATCAGCACGTTCATATTCAACGAGAACCGCACTTCGAGGTCCGAATTGCGATACAGCATCCCCATCAGTACATCCGGATCGACGTTCTTGGATCGCGGTTCAAGGATCAGACGCACGTCATCGGCGCTTTCGTCGCGAACGTCGCCAAGGATCGGTACCTTTTTGACCTGTATCACTTCGGCCAGCTTTTCGATCAGCCGGGATTTCTGCACCTGATAAGGAATTTCAGTTACAACAATCTGCCACTGCCCGCGTCCCAGATCTTCGATCTCGTATTTACAGCGCAGCCGGAACGACCCGCGGCCCGTGCGATACGCCTGGGCAATATTCTCAGGTGGTTCAACGATCACACCTCCGGTGGGGAAGTCTGGGCCGGGGACGAAATTCAGCAGCGTGTCGTCGCGTGCGTCTGGCGTTTTAATCAGGTGCAGGCACGCATCACACAGCTCGGCAATATTATGCGGCGGGATGTTGGTTGCCATGCCCACGGCAATTCCGGACGAACCATTGGCCAGCAGGTTGGGAAACTGTGCAGGAAGCACAACTGGTTCAGTCAGCGTACCGTCATAGTTCTCGCGGAAATCGACAGCGTCCTCGTTCAACCCGTCCAGCATCGCCTCGGCAACGATGGTCATGCGAGCTTCGGTATAGCGCGCGGCCGCCGGATTATCGCCGTCGATATTGCCGAAATTTCCTTGCCCGTCGACCAACGGATAGCGCACGTTGAATTCCTGCGCCAAACGCGCCATTGCATCGTAAATCGCGGCATCACCGTGCGGGTGATAGTTTCCCATCACGTCGCCGCTGATCTTGGCGGACTTGCGGAATCCCCCGGTCGCAGACAGCCTTAGTTCACGCATTGCGAACAATATGCGGCGATGAACCGGTTTTAGCCCATCTCTGGCATCAGGCAAGGCGCGGTGCATGATCGTTGACAACGCATAGGTCAAATAGCGCTCGCCTAAGGCGCGGCGAAGCGGCTCGGACACCTCGCCGGGGCCGGAATCAGGGTTCATCTTGGGGTCATCTACCAAATCAGTCATAGATGATGTGATACGCTGCCCCGCAACCGGGGTAAAGCAAACCAACAAGAATTGCCGCCGAGTTACGTCAAAAAAGTGACTTTGAGAATTCCGGGGGAAAAATCGCCAGTTCTCCCATGAACCGAATCGTCAAATACGCTATGGTAGACGGCGCTCGGTTGGTTATTTGCCGTGCAATTGTCTGATTAGTTAGCTGGTTTGAAAGGGCGCCATGAATAAATTCGTTTTTCTAAGTTTCATCGTAATGGGCTGGGCGTTTTTTGAGCTGAGCGGCGGCAAGGATTTCAAACCCCGCGTCAACCCGGAATCGAAGGTAACGGCGTCAACACCATTGGCGATTCCGGAACCGGATGAACCTGTAGAAATCGAGACCACGGCGTTGATTCTGCCCTCTTCGCAAACTCCGGTAGATTCAAAAGTTACCGTCACAGACATTTCCAGCGCCCCCGTGCCGGAAGATCCCAAACCGGTTTTGCAAGTGCCGGTTGATCTGACTAAAAAGCCACCTGTCACCCTTGTTTCTCTGGAAAAAAATGGAAATGAATTTGGTGGATTGCTCGCAGAGTTCGATCCAAATGCCATCCGGTTGTCTACTACCGTGACCAACGAAACCACGAATCCTACGCCAGAGGTGACCTCCGAGCCCGAGTTGCCGCCAATCGATCTTCGTACAATTTCCGCAAACCACGTGAATATGCGCAATGGGCCGGGGACGACCTATGATGTTGTTACCCGTTTGAAATTAGGTGAAGAAGTCGAAGTTCTGGGTGATTCTGGATCTGGTTGGTTAAGGCTTAGATTGGTTTCGAATCGCACTGTTGGTTGGATTTCGGCCTCTTTGGTCAGCAAGCCCTTGCGCTGATTGCACTGTTTGACGATCCGCGTCAGAAAGGCGTGGTTCACAAAAGGGCAATTTCTCATGAGCCACAAAACCATATTAATTACCGGATGCTCGTCGGGCATAGGTTATGACGCGGCCCTTGGGTTGCGCGCCCGTGGGTGGAGGGTCTTTGCCAGTTGCCGCAAAGCGGTAGATTGCGAGCGCTTGAAGCGCGAAGGTTTTGACAGTCCGCTGATTGACTACACCAAAACCGACAGCATTGCCGACGGTCTGGCCAAGGTTCTGACAGCAACGGGGGGTACGTTGGATGCGCTTTTCAACAATGGCGCACATGGGTTTACCGGCGCAGTTGAGGATTTACCAACAGATGGTTTGCGCGAGATTTTTGAGTCCAATTTTTTTGGATGGCACGAACTAACCCGACTGGTGATCCCAGTGATGCGGGCGCAGGGTCACGGGCGAATCGTGCAATGCTCTTCGGGCTTGGGGTTGGTGACGATTCCCTGGCGCGGGGCCTATGCCGCCACAAAATTCGCTCTCGAAGCGCTAAGTGATACAATGCGCGTTGAACTACGCGGCACTGGTATCCGCGTGATTCTGATTGAACCCGGGCCCATTACAACGGCATTTCGCAAAAATGGCATTGCCTATTTCGAAAAGTGGATAGACTGGGAAAATTCACCTCGGCGCGAGGATTATGAAACGAAATTGCGCCCGCGAATGTATGGGGAAACGAAACCAGAAAAATTTGAATTGCCTGCCAGTGCGGTCACAGCCAAACTGATCCACGCACTTGAATCGTCTAATCCGAATCCACGCTATTATGTGACCACGCCAACTTATATCTCAGGTATTCTGCGGCGGTTATTGTCGACACGGATGATAGACGCGATCACATCACGTATTTAGATGCAAAGCACTGCGAGACCTTTTAGCAGATCGCTATTTCTGGTCAGAGGGTTTAGGTCTGCACAAACAATCCAAAGTTAAGGCGCTGAAAACATGGGTGACCCACTTTTTATTCTAGTCGTAATCGCGTGTATCGCCGTTGTCATTGTTTTGGCGATCGGTATTGGTGGTTTCGGTGCTGGCGGTGAGTTCAACAAGAAATACGCCAACAAGATCATGCGCTTGCGATTACTTACACAAGCCATCGCCATCGTGTTGATAGCTATATACATTTTTAAACGCCAAGGGGGTATGTAGCCCTTGGTCGTTCTGAACAAAATCTACACAAGAACCGGGGACGCTGGCGAGACCGCGCTTGGCAATGGCGACCGGGTGGCCAAACATGCGTTGCGGGTCAATGCCTACGGCACCTCGGACGAATTGAACGCCACTGTTGGTGTCGCCCGCCTGTACGCTGTTCACGAAATGAATGAACAACTGGCGCTGATCCAAAATGATCTGTTTGATTTGGGAGCGGACATGTGCCGCCCGGATATGGATCAGGACGCCACCGCTGAATTCCCGCCATTGCGTATGATTGCGACTCAGGTTGACCGGCTAGAAGCTGAGATTGACGCAATGAATGCTGGCTTGTCGCCATTGCGCAGCTTTATTCTACCTGGGGGGAACGCACTGGCCGCGCATCTGCATATCTGCCGAACAGTTGCCCGACGGGCTGAACGACTGGCGGTGGAACTGGCCACGATCGAGGCCGTTAACCCAGTCGCAATCAAGTACCTTAACCGGCTGAGCGACTGGTTTTTTGTTGCAGCACGGGTGGCCAATGACAATGGCGCTGCGGATGTTCTTTGGGTGCCAGGCGCCAACCGCTAGGTCAGGCTTTCCAACGCTCAAGGCCCGGAATCGACTGGGCAAAAAGCGACAAATCCTAACAACACGCCTATGGATTTGCCTCTGCTATCGCTACCATTCCACAAGAAAGACAAAAACGCGACGTTGAACGCCTATTACATGACGATTTTTCTCTGTTTTCCGAGGCCCCAAAGCGATAACAAAGCGCGAGAGATTGGGCAGAGTCGGTAAGCGAGCTGCCATTACACCAAGGAGAGAAACGCCCATGAAGGTGCTGGTACCTGTCAAGCGCGTGATTGACTATAACGTGAAAGTCCGCGTCAAAGCGGATGGAAGCGGTGTTGATCTGGCTAACGTTAAAATGTCGATGAACCCATTCGACGAGATTGCTGTCGAACAGGCAATCCGTATGAAGGAAGCGGGCAACGCCGACGAAATTATCGCCGTGTCCATCGGCGTCAAGCAATCCCAGGAGACCCTGCGCACGGCGCTGGCGATGGGTGCGGATCGTGCCATTCTGGTTGTTGCGACGGATGATGTGCACACCGACATCGAACCTTTGGCCGTTGCCAAGATCCTCAAAGCAGTTGTGGACGAAGAGCAGCCCGGCATCGTGCTTTGCGGAAAGCAGGCGATCGATAATGACATGAACGCCACTGGCCAGATGCTGTCAGCTTTGCTGGGTTGGTCACAAGGTACGTTCGCATCCGAGTTGGACATTGATGGAGATCACGCCACAGTGACCCGCGAAGTTGACGGCGGTATGCAGACCATCAAGGTCAAGATGCCTGCGATCATCACCGTTGATCTGCGCCTGAACGAACCACGGTATGCAAGCCTTCCAAATATTATGAAGGCCAAGCGCAAACAGATGGATGAAAAGACGCCCGAGGATTACGGCGTTGACGTCACTCCTCGCCTGGAAATCACCGGAACAACCGAGCCTGATACCCGCGCTGCGGGCATCATTGTTGGATCCGTTGACGAACTGGTCGAGAAACTCAAAGAAGCGGGGGCAATATAATGGCTGTTCTTCTCCTTGCCGAAGTGACTGACGGCGAACTGAGCATGGATGCCACGGCCAAGGCCGTGACCGCTGCGACATCGTTGGGCGATGTGACAGTATTGTGTTGCGGGGCCAGTGCTGCCGCTGCCGGTACTGCTGCCGCCACTATCGACGGCGTTGCGCGTGTGCTGGTTGCCGAAGATGCATCGCTTGGCCATCGTTTGGCGGAACCAACGGCGGCATTGATGGTATCGCTGGCTGGCGACTATGAGCACATCGTTGCGCCTGCCACGACGGACGCCAAAAACGTCATGCCGCGCGTTGCTGCGCTGTTGGATGTCATGGTGATCTCGGATGTGTCTGGTGTTGTCGATGGCAATACGTATGAGCGCCCGATCTATGCAGGCAACGCGATTCAGACGGTTAAGTCCTCTGATGACAAAAAGGTCGTGACCTTCCGCACATCGACGTTTGACGCGGCTGAAACCAATGGGTCTGCCTCGGTTGATACCATTTCAGCGGCTGACAATCCCGGCCTGTCCGAATGGGTCGAAGACAAGGTCGCTGCCTCTGATCGTCCAGAACTGACATCAGCTGGTGTTGTAGTGTCTGGTGGTCGTGGTGTGGGCTCTGAAGATGACTTTGCCCTGATCGAGAAGCTGGCTGACAAACTGGGCGCTGCTGTTGGCGCGTCCCGTGCCGCGGTTGATTCCGGCTATGCGCCAAATGACTGGCAGGTTGGTCAGACCGGCAAGGTGGTTGCGCCTGATCTTTATGTTGCTGTCGGTATTTCGGGTGCGATTCAGCATCTGGCAGGCATGAAAGACAGCAAGGTTATTGTTGCCATCAACAAAGACGAAGAAGCTCCGATCTTCCAGGTTGCTGATTTTGGTCTGGTGGCCGATCTGTTCGAAGCTGTGCCGGAACTAACTGACAAGCTCTGATTTCCTGTCACAACTTATAATTCTACAAAGCCCGCCTTCACCGGCGGGCTTTGGTTTTTGGTGATGCTGAAGTGCTGGGTGTGCTGCACCTGAATTCAAATCAGAGCACCAACACCAATCCAAATCAGACGCAGCGAAATCAGCAACAATACCGCGTTCAATAATCGTCTAAATGTGTTTTCAGCGATGCGGATAAGAACCAGCCGTCCGACAAGGGTGCCGAAAAAACCGCTGAGTATCATTAACGCGATGAACAACAACCAAGGGCCAAAGGCGAACCCCAACAAGCCAAATACAACGATTTTCAGAAAATGCTGCAAAGTCATCAGCACTGCATGCGTTGCGACATATGATTGACGAGGCAGGTCCAGAGATTTTATAAAGTTGGCAACAAACACGCCAGTTGCGCCGAAAAACATGGTGAGAAAACTGGCTATACTACCAATCAAAAAGGGATTGCGTGAAAGCCATGCAGGCGGATTGGCCAGCACGCTCCAGATTACAAAACAGCCAATGCCTATCTGAATCATAGGCGCAGGCAGATCAATTACGACAACGCCGCCCAAAGCTACGCCAAGGGCCGAACCAGCTGCGAAAATCACAACAGGTTGCCAATGGATGTACTTGGTCAGAATGGCCGCCCGGTTGATATTTGAACCCAGTTGGATAACCCCATGCACCGGAATCAAAGCGATAGGCGGCAGCAGGCTTGCCATAATCGACAACAACAGCACACCACCACCAATGCCCATCGCCACAGTGATGAATGAGCCGACAAAGCTGGCCGCCAAAAGCCCCAATAACACCAGAGGTTCAAGGCCTGCCAATGATTGCAGGATCGTCTGGGTCATTCAAAAATTACTTTTTGTTTCGGTCATGGGGGGGGATTTGAGCCTGCTTTAGTCCCGCAACAATTCGTTAATCGCGGTTTTGGACCGTGTGCGTTCATCAACCCGCTTGACGATCACCGCGCAATAGAGATTCACATTGTTTTTGGACGGCAGAGACCCGGCAACAACCACCGAATAGGGCGGCACTTCGCCATACATGATTTCGCCGGTTTCACGGTCAACAATCTTGGTCGACTGCCCGATGAATACACCCATACCCAGAACCGATCCTTCGCGGACAATACAGCCCTCGACCACCTCAGAGCGGGCTCCGATGAAACAATTATCTTCAATGATGGTTGGCCCCGCCTGCATAGGTTCCAACACACCGCCGATACCAACGCCTCCTGACAAATGCACATTCTTGCCGATTTGGGCGCAACTGCCAACGGTGGCCCAGGTATCCACCATCGTGCCCTCGCCCACATGGGCGCCAAGATTCACAAACGATGGCATCAGAACGACGCCCGGAGCGATATAGGCCGATTTTCGCACGATACAGTTTGGCACGGCGCGGAACCCGGCGGCTTTCCACTGGTTGTCACCCCAACCGTAAAACTTGCTGTCAACTTTGTCCCACCAGCCAGACCCTTGTGGGCCACCTTCCTGCATTTCCATGTCCTTGATGCGGAACCCCAGCAACACAGCCTTTTTGGCCCATTGGTTTACGTGCCAACTGCCATCAGCCTGCTTTTCCGCAACACGCAACGATCCGCTATCCAAAGCGTTCAGCGTATCCTCGATTGCCTCGCGGGTCTCGCCCGTCGTGGCGGGCGTGATGGTGTCGCGTGCGTCCCATGCGGACTCAATAGCGGTTTCAAGTTGGGCGTTGGACATGTGGCGATCCTCGCGATAGCGTTAAGATATTGAACAGTTTTGCTATAGAGCGGAACACTGCCTTGAGCAATCCACCCCAAGCCTAGTTTTTGAACTCAAGGGAAATATCAAAATGTCGCAAAACAAAGTTGCCCTGATTACCGGAGCCAGTGGCGGTTTGGGATCAGCCACCGCCAGAGCATTGGCAGAGCAGGGTTATGATCTGGTTTTGATGTCCCGCAGTGGCTGTGCAGAAATTGCCGAGGAGACAGGAGGCGTTGGCGTTGCCGGATCGGTGCTTAGTGACACGGATATGAAGCGCGCGGT
>PIVL01000951.1 GCA_003354145.1 Paracoccaceae bacterium | reverse complement strand
GAGAGGGCACGCGATGTCCTCAAGGAGGCGAGACACCGCAAATGGGCGAAGGCGGTGTCCAAGTACGCGCTTGGGGGTGAGAGCGTGCGCTTCTTCGCTGAGGATGATTCTGGCAAGCTCGCCAAGATTATCACGGCGTTGAAGAACGACTTCGACGCGAATGGTTTGGATTTGGACGTGTTTGACTTGTCCAATACCGCTCGCGAGGTGCACCCGGCTATCAACGGGGTGCTCTACGACACGCTAGCGCATATCGTTGCTGATGGCTCGGCTGCGGAGATGTTCCTGGAGGGCGCTGGGGATGCATCTGAGCGAGATGGGCGTCGTGCGTTGATCGACTTGGCCAAGGGGTGCATTCCCGTTGGCCTAATGACCTCCCACATGGAGGAGTACCACACCTTACGCTACGAAGCGAAGGTGGATCCGCGCAAGGCGCTCACGCTGGAGCACCGCTTGGTCAAGGAAAACACCACACCTGGGTGGTTTCCTGACGATGATTCGCGCAAGCAGGCTATGGTGGAGCGCCTCGACCCAGAGTTCTATCGCGCATTGTTGGACAAGTACCCGTTGGAGGCAGACCTTGCTACGGTCAGCCTGCGGGAACTTGTCCACCAGATCACGGCGGTCTACATCTCGTGGGCGACGCGGCAGCAGCGGGTGCATGGTACGACGCTCGCGCCTGGTGGCACAGGCGGTGTCACGGGCG
>PIVL01000444.1 GCA_003354145.1 Paracoccaceae bacterium | reverse complement strand
CAATCGTTCAGGACACCTTCTACCGAAATTAATTCATGCGATATTTCGTATCCGTCCGGTGCGGATCACCGTGACATTCGAACGAAAAGTGGCCTAAACGAGCACTTGAAGCAGCACGAAAACGGGACAGGTCCATCAAATCTGTTGCGCAAAATGTGGCCACCACAGCGGCCACAGGTCACTACGGGCGCGCAGGACCTACCCGCGCCCACGACATTCAGTTGTTTTCTTCACCAGTCTCGTTGTTGCCGCCCACCATGGCACCTGAGTGCTTTTGGCCGGATTGAGCCCGCATCTTCTGCATGCGGTCCATTTTTCTGGCCGGGGCGGCCATTTCTTCAGAGGTCACCTGCCCGTCGCCGTCATTGTCCAGCTTCTGGAACTTATCGACCATCATTTCGCGGATGGCTGCGCTGTGCAAAGCTTCGAATTCGTCCAGTGTCAGGCTGCCGTCACCGTTTAAATCAAATTGCTCGAGCTTGGCCTGCTGCCCCAAGCGCATTTCTTCGGGGCTGACGCGGCCATCCCCATCCGTATTAAAGGACTTGAGCATAGGATTGTCCATCATGCCGCCGCCCATCATCTGGCCATGCATGCGCATCATCATCTGCGGGTCCATCATGCCATGGCCCCCTTTGCCACTCTGACCGCTCGCCATCCCATGCTGCCCCTGGCCGCCGTGACCCCCGCGCCCTCTCCGCTTGCCAGTGCTGGCAGGGCAATTATACCCGCAAAGGAAGTCGTCGCGATCAGACCAAGTGCGAAAACTGTTTTCCGTTTCAACATGTCACCCTATCATTTGATGTTTCGATGAAACTTATCTGAGCGCCTATTGTCGCAAGACGATGCTAGTAAGATGAGAATTTGTATCTGAATGTGTCAGCAGGACGATCTGATACATTCTGCGACAATTTCATTGCCCAATCACTGCGCTGCTCGGGTATGAACCAAGTATGAGCACGTTGCCGCATATTCTGATCGTCGATGGCTTTGATCTCCACCGGTTTTTTATATTACGTGAAATATGGAAATTACACTTGATAGATAGACAGCCCTAGGCCACCCTCAGTGGATGGCTGTTTTCCGATTGCTTGTTCGCCGCCTTCCTGATGCCGTTCCCGCTGGCGAATTGGCAAAGGCTCTTTCCCTGAAATCCAGCAGGAGCATGCACCGAACATGGATTTCATTTTCACCGTTTGTGATCAGGTCGCCAATGAGGAATGTCCCTTTTGGCCGGGCCAGCCAATCAGCGGCCATTGGGGCATCCCGGACCCTGCTGCGGTTGAAGGCACTATCGAACAGAAGCGACGGGCTTTATCAGATGCCTATCAGCAAATGCGGGCGCGCATCCGCGCTTTTGCAGAACTATCAAAAAGCGGGGTCGATAGAGCCGCCTTACAGAAACATATTGACGAAATCGGCGCGATGCCAACGAACGCACAGGAATAGATCATGGGACTTTTCGAAAGATACCTAACCTTTTGGGTCGCTGCCGCCATCGTTGTTGGCGTTACTTTGGGTGCAGCCATGCCAGGTGTGTTCGGAATGATTGCCGTGCTTGAGTATGCCAGCGTTAACCTGGTTGTCGCCGTTTTCATCTGGGTAATGATCTATCCGATGATGGTCAGCGTTGACTTTTCAAGCATCAAGGATGTGGGCCGCCAACCCAAAGCGCTGGTCATCACGCTGGTGGTAAACTGGCTTATCAAACCATTTACGATGGCAGCGCTTGGCTGGCTGTTCTTCATGGTGATTTTCAAGGATTTCGTGTCACCGGAGTCTGCGCGCGAATACATCGCCGGGATGATCCTGCTGGGGGTAGCCCCTTGCACGGCAATGGTTTTTGTCTGGAGCCAACTGGTAAAGGGTGACGCCAATTACACCCTCGTGCAGGTCTCTATCAATGATCTGATCATGGTGTTTGCTTTTGCGCCCATCACTGCCTTTCTGCTGGGCCTCAGCAACATCGTTGTGCCTTGGAACACGTTGGTACTTTCGGTTGTGCTGTATGTTCTGGTGCCGTTGGTGGCAGGATACTTTACCCGTAAGCGGCTGGAGGGGAAGAATGACAACCACGCGATCGAGCAGTTCACGGCCAAGCTGAAACCGTTTTCTGTTCTCGGCTTGCTCGCTATGGTGGTTCTACTGTTCGGATTTCAAGCCCAGACCATTCTTGACGAGCCGGTTGTGATCCTGCTCATTGCCATTCCGTTGTTGATCCAGAGTTACGGCATTTTCGCCATCGCCTTTGGCTGGGGCTATGTGTGGCGTGTACCGTTTTCCGTTGCCGCCCCCGCTGCGCTTATCGGTACGTCAAACTTCTTTGAACTGGCCGTCGCGGTCGCCATCAGCCTGTTTGGTCTGAATTCTGGTGCAGCTTTAGCAACAGTGGTCGGCGTGCTGGTCGAGGTTCCAGTCATGCTTTCTCTGGTGGCTTTCGCAAATCGTAAGCGAAGCAGTTTCGCGTCGTACTGAATTTTGGATTTGGGTAGGGAACGGGAACCAGAGACTTGAACCGCTCCGGGTTTCCCGGAGAGTGTTTTGTTCAAATGTCAGGCGACGTTATCAAGAGCGTTCAAGTTTGCATAGAAGGCCTCCTCTGCTTCTAGTGGCGTTACGTAGCCAATGACCGGCACACTCAAAAAAGACTGGGCCAAGTCCGAGCGCGATCTGGCCAAAGTCATCCGTCAGATCGACAAGATCATCGACGCCATCACCGAAGGGATGTTTCACCCCAGCATGAAGGCCAAGATGGACGAACTTGAAGCGCAAAAGGAAAAGCTGGAAACCGAACTCCAATCAATGTGACCTGCCCCCCGAAAACCGGTCCATTTGAAAGTTAGCTTTGTTCTCATAATGTTCATTTGAACGAGGAGAACAGAAGATGCGTAAATCACGTTTTAGCGAAGAGAAGATCGTCGGG
>PIVL01000950.1 GCA_003354145.1 Paracoccaceae bacterium | reverse complement strand
ACTGACACAGCAAGTGCTACTATTTGCAGCATTTCGGTAGTGTTGACTGTAGTGTTGACTGTAGTGTTGACTGAGTGTTGACTGCGAGCTGGAAGTGAACACTGAACACTGGAAATAATCTGCGCAGGCTGTTGATTGTGTGGCTGTAGTAGACTTCGGCGATCTGTCTTTGCATGGCTGTAGTAGAAGATTGTCTTCCTAACTCGAGTACTAATGACACTGCTTTTCAGTGACCTTACATCTGAGACGGTGCGTTGCACTTGCGCTTGGAGCTCGCCTGGGTGTGTGTGTGTGAGGTAAAGCTTGAGCTGGGGCCTCGCAATGTGCTTTGGTTTTGTCCACCAGTGAGTGAGACAGCTGTTCGTGTGCTAGCAGCTCACATTTCGTAGTTGCCTGACTGAGCCCCCACTGCCCTGCTGAGCCCCCACTGACAGTGAACTCAGTGAGCACTACAGTCAACACTTAGTCAACACTTAGTCAACACTACAGTCAACACTACAGTCAACACTACGAAAATGCTGCAAATAGTAGCATTTGCGCCGTAGGCGTGTTTTTAAAAAAGGAATACAGTTCTTATTCTCTAAAACACACTGACACAGCAAGTGCTACTATTTGCAGCATTTCGGTAGTGTTGACTGTAGTGTTGACTGTAGTGTTGACTGAGTGTTGACTGCGAGCTGGAAGTGAACACTGAACACTGGAAATAAT
>PIVL01000443.1 GCA_003354145.1 Paracoccaceae bacterium | reverse complement strand
GGGTATTGCTATCATGAAGGTTCTGAAACATGTGAGGAGGAAGAAATAGTGAAACGTACATTGATACTATCCACCGCAACTGCCCTTGTTCTGGGGCTTTCAGGTATCGCCTGGGCGGGGACAGATGAGGGCGACTGCAACGTGAACGGAAATGCGAACTGGTCCGACGAAAAACTTGCAAAGCAGATAATCAACCGGAACTCCAATGCTGGCATTGGCAACCGTGGTGAAATTGTTTTTTTCGACGGTGATCCACGCTGTTTAGCGGCTCTCGGTTATCGATTTGACGAGCCCACGTCCAGGGATGATGATCCGGGCAACTCGTTCGCGCACAACGCCAATAACCGCAAAAACAAGTAATGCGACACGCCCCGCGGCACGACCGCTGCTGGGCTTTGGCTGCGCCACATCGAACTGGCCCCAAACGGGCCAGGGGTTTCCCCGGAATGCGCAGCAATTCTAGCCAACCGACATTGATCCACATCAAGGCGGGTTCACCGGGGTATTGCTATCATAAACACACTGAAACAAGTGAGGAGGAAGAAATAATGAAACGTACATTGATACTATCCACCGCTACGGCCCTGGTTCTGGGGCTTTCAGGTATCGCCTGGGCGGGGACACAATTTGAGGTCGACTGCAACGTGAACGGGAACGCGAACTGGACTCCTGAAAAACTTGCAAAGCAGATAATCAACCGGAACTCCAATGCCGGCATAGGCAACGTTGGTGAAATTGTTACGTTCGACGGTGATCCACGCTGTTTCCCGGCTATCGGTGGTCCATATGACGAGGACGGTGGCAGGGATAATGATCCGGGCAACTCGTTCGCGCACAACGCCAATAACCTCAATAACCGCAAAAACAAGTAATGCGACACGCCCCGCGGCACGACCGCTGCGGGGCTTTGGCTGCGCGACATCGAACTGGCCCCAAACAGGCCAGTGGTTTCCCCGGGCGTCCCGCGCGTTCAACGAGATTGCCAGCCGGACACTCTTTAAAGCGATTTCAATTCCCCAGTTCGCCTATTCACTGAATATTTTCAATGCAAGTGACTTCAGCAATCACGTGATCGTCCGGCCGACGCTTTTCGCCCGCAACGAACATACTTCGGAGTTCTTCACGGGCTTTGAGCGAAACGAGCCGGAGCGACTTGTGCAACAGGGATATCCAGCATACCGACGTCAGCGACTGCACAGGAAACCGCCTGTTGCCGCTGATCCGTGGTCTTATTTCTCTTTATCTTTTTTTGACGTGAGCTGCCCGTAAGAGGCCTTCGCCAATGTGCGAGTTGTTGTTGTGTTTCTTGCTGTTTGCTTCCGCAGTAGTAAGTCTGTCCTCCTCCCCATCGCAAGACTCACGCACCACGTCCCAATCAACAATACGGTCTACGTTTGCGCCTTGGCCGGGATTTGTAGCGGCGGTGCAATTGCCATAACCCGGAACCATATCAACCCCGGCCAGCGCCGGACCAGATGTGGCCAGCAGCATGACAGTAACAGAAGTCGACAAAATTGAAGTAATTTTCATTTTCATTCCTCCTCGTAACGACGGAAAATTCCGTCGCAGTTGCAATAATCCGAAATTCGAATGGCCGCGTTGATCCATGTCAAACTGCGCTGCCGAACTGTCCAACAAAGTGGGACCACCTTATTTACACGATCAGGGCTCTGTCTGTTTGAAGCGGTATCGCTAAATCTATTGATTTGAGTCAAAGTGGCGGTGCAGGGGATTTAGTATCGAACTTGTGCCGGAACAATTAACAAGGAAAGCGATAATGGAACGAACGTCAAAATTATTCTCCACCGCCATGGTCGTTGAGCACATAGCCAAAAGTGTAGCAAAATGAAGCGGTTTCTGCTGTTGATCCTGGTGCTTGCTGGCGTCGTCTTTTACGCGAACCTGGAGGATCATAGCAGTACATCTTTTCTGACAGCGCCGGTCACGCGTGGTAATCTGGCGACAATAACCACGTCGACCGGCACGATCGAAGCGGTTGTGACAGTCCGGGTAGGCTCTCAGTTGTCGGGTCAGGTCGAAGAGCTTTTCGTTGATTTCAACGACGAAGTCCGGAAAGGGCAGGCGATTGCCCGGCTCGATCATCGGAGATTTGAGGCTGAGGTGCGCGAGGCCAGCGCGGCGCTGGCCATCGCCGAGGGTGGTGTTCAAATGCAAGAGGCGGCTATCGATGCCGCGCACAACAGCCTCGCCAGCGCCGAGGCCAGGAGAAAGGCTCTCGAAGTCCAGACGGCCAGGGCCAGGCTGGTTCTCGATAAGGCGGAACTCGATCTGGGCCGAACGGAAGTGCTAAGGCAAAAGGGGACCGTTGCTGAAAGCATCCTGGAGGATGCCCAGATCGAACGCGACATCGCGGCCATTGGTCTTCGTTCAGCAGAGGCCGAAGAGGCTATCCACGAGGAGGAAATTGATATCGTCCGAGCCGACCTGCAAGGGGTCGAGGCCAGTCTTTCAAATGCCAAAGGTGTCGTCCTGCGAAGTCAGGCGGTACTGGAACAAGCCGAGGTACAGCTTGAGCATACAGTGATCCGATCACCGATTGACGGTGTGGTCATCGGACGCGACATCGACCGAGGTCAGACCGTTGCGGCAAGTTTGGAGGCACCAACCTTGTTCATGATCGCCCAAGACCTTCGCCAAATGGAGCTTCATGCGAAAATCGACGAGGCTGACATCGGCTATATTCAGCTTGGCCAGCGCGTTAACTTCACCGTAGATGCCTATCCCCGCCGTGTATTTGAAGGGAAGGTGACCCAGATACGCAAGGCACCTAATGTCATAAAAAACGTGGTCGTCTACACCGTTTTGATCTCAACTGCGAACCCGGACCTGGCTCTCTTGCCTGGCATGACGGCGGTTGCCCGGATCATCATTGAAGAGGTATTCGACGTGCTCAAGGTTCCAAACGC
>PIVL01000949.1 GCA_003354145.1 Paracoccaceae bacterium | reverse complement strand
ACCGCGTATTCGAAACTTGGGAGGCCATCGTCGATGCATGTTGCGACGCCTGGAACCGCTTGACCGCAGAGACCGGGCGCATCAAATCCATCGCAACTCGCAATTGGGCTGACACAGGTCAATGATCGGGCGGATTGGTATTAGTTGTTCCCCTTCGCCGCCGGTCAGGTTGCCAGCCCAGCCTTCTGAATATTCGGGGTCGTCCACAAAATCCTTCTCCACGGCACCGACAAAATCCGTGACGTTGTAACCAAACTCACTGTTGATCGGGTAAAGGTCAACGCCACCTTTTGTTGTTGTCGGAACGGCGGTAAAATCGACCACCGATGGCTCCCCGTCGACCACATTACCTTGCGTAAGACCTGCAAAAGTACCCGTGATGTCATCCGTACTGAAGGTGTGTGAAACTGTGTAGGTTGGTGTTTGATTCAGAACTGTGTCGGCGCACATGGTAGTATCTCCTAAATGATTTGTTCGATCATAGTCGTCTCCAATAAATAGCAAATTCCCAACCGGGCGCTCGCCAAAGGCGCTGCTTTCAATGTCAAAATGCTATCTTGTGCTTGGCTTTTTAACTTTGATTCAAATCAACTATACTCGTTGGCCTGAATTGACCTAATTTCTGTCGGATCAAACGACTTTGTATTCGTCCAGCGAGATGATCCGAAAGTTGTCGCTGACGGTGTCAGTGAACTCGCGCCACTTGTTGGG
>PIVL01000442.1 GCA_003354145.1 Paracoccaceae bacterium | reverse complement strand
AAGCGCCCGCTCCAATTGCCGATGATACGCGCCGGTCGCTTCGAAGATAACCAGCGGATCAGGCTGCATTCCAATCCACTTAAGCAGTTTCGCATGTCCGGTTTTCCCATTCAAAAACTGCTTGTGTTGACCGTCTGCCAAACGATGAGCATCAAGTGTGTCTTTGGAAATGTCGATGCCAATGGTATTGTTCATGTGTCTTTTCCACCTTGTCTTGTCATACGGGCCGCAAGCCCGTTCCTCGGGAAAATGATTCACTGGATCATTTTCGGAACCCTCAGAACTCCGTTCAGGTCATGAGAAGAGACGAGGGCGACCTTACTCCTTCACGGTCCATCACGACCGAGCGGAAAACGATCCGACCCTCGCCGTCGCCCGGCATAAATGCCGTGCCGGACGACGGCTCCTGTATCGCACAAGAGCCGCGTTCTGGATAAGACAAGGGGAAACGCGCGCGCCGCTAAGAAAGGTATCCGCTACACTTTGATGACGTTGAGGGAGAATATGAGCAGCGCCAGTTCCCGGTTGGCGCTTTCGAAGACGATTAATAAAAGGACCGCCCCCAAAAGCGAAAAAAAATCCCGCCACGGCGCGAACCGGGCGGGCGAGGACACATTAGCAGTGGATTGCCTAACTGCGTCCTAGTTCATTGTCTTAAGTATTCTGTCAAAAACTGACCCGGGCAAGAATAAGCCCGTGGCCCCTGCGACAGCTGTCAGGTATTCTTCGCTGGCCATAGATGCCGCTTGGGCGGCCTCAAGTCCGGCCAGATCATCATATGTGGCTCTCCAGAGGATTTGATTGGGATTGCCCCCAATTGGCGTCATTATGGTGAGACTGACCCCGGTTACTTTTTCAAATAGCTTGGCTATCTCTGCAGCGAAGCCCATGGCTTCCATTAGTTTTCCTGGTGCCACATCGGCAGAACGTACAAATACAATCATTTCTTTTCCAATCAGTTGACCCACCTATGAGACTAAACCCACTTGGCAAGTAATGCCCTGCTCTGGATAAGAACGCTTACCTGAACCCACCTCACAAAATAATTAGCACAATCCGGATAGAAGGCAATAACCCGCCTCGGCAGGAAGCTGGCAGGTAAGGATTTAGACGAGTGAGGCAGGCATTCTACAAACACGCCAACAGCGGTGTATTGCCCCCAATTGTCAACTATTTTTATGAAATTGAAAGGAATCCCCCCGCCCTTCTGCAAGAGGTAGCCAGATAGACCACTTCGTCGTTAACGCCGCCATCAGCGACGTGACACAAACCGCATTACGTGCAATCACGGCACCATGACCGCGCAGAAGCCACCCAAAGGAACGAAAATGCCCCAAGCCCCTGACGATTTCGATCCCCCTATTGGCGTCGCCATCGCACTTGGCCCGACCCTGCGCCGTATTCTGGCCCCGAACCCCTCACCGATGACCTATCGTGGCACCAACACCTATCTGCTGGGGCATCGTGGAATCGCAGTGATTGATCCCGGCCCCATCAGCGCGCCGCATCTTGAGTCGATCCTGGCAGCACTTGAGCCTGGTCAACATGTCAGCCACATCATTGTCACCCACAGTCACATCGACCACTCTCCCTTGGCCGCCACATTGGCCGAACGCACCGGTGCGCCAATTCTGGGGTTTGGCGGATCAACCGCCGGGCGCAGTGAAGTGATGTGCGATCTGGCCATAGCGGGCCTTGCGGGCGGTGGCGAAGGCATCGACACCGAATTCCACCCAGACCAATCAGTTGCGGATGGCGAGTTCATTACCGGCGACGGCTGGGCGCTTGAGGTCATACACACCCCTGGCCATCTGGGAAACCACATCGCCCTTGCCTGGGAGGACGTTTGTTTCACTGCGGATCACGTCATGGGTTGGGCCAGCTCTCTCGTATCGCCACCAGATGGCGACCTGACCGATTTCATGGCGTCCTGCCACCGCCTTCTCGCCCGCGACTGGAGCGTTTTTCATCCCGGTCACGGCGCACCTATTACCGATCCTGCCGCCCGACTGGACTGGTTGGTTGGGCACCGTTTATCGCGTGAAACCGCAATTCTCGATCTGTTGCATGCCAGTCCGGCGACGGCCCGCCAGTTGGCCGAGCACATTTACGTCGACACCCCTCGCGCCCTGCTTGGGGCCGCCGAACGCAATGTATTCGCACATCTTGTTGATCTGACAGGGAAATCCACCGTAGCGCCTGAAAGTGCGTTGTCGGCCACGGCAACGTTCCGTAAAATTGATTGACTGACACAGAAAAAGTATCAACTTTGCGCGGAATTCCACTGGACGAGGCAAAACCATATTGCTATATCGCCCAAACCGTTCCGGCGTAGCTCAGCGGTAGAGCAGTTGACTGTTAATCAATTTGTCGTAGGTTCGATCCCTACCGCCGGAGCCAAATCACCCGCAAGGCGTTGATTGAAAACAAAAATCCCGCACCGAGAAATCGGGCGGGATTTTTTGTTGCACAAAGCTTTGCACAAAAGCTTGCACAGAATTCCCGACTCTTTGTCCGGCACCTCCCAACTGACGGAGGCCCATTTGGCATATTCTCAACCCCATCTCGAACGTCGCAAGACAGGTTTCTACTGGCGCAGGCGCGTGCCTGCGAGGGCTTCAAACCGATTCATACCTGCATTTTTCTGTTTTCCCCTACGCACTCACGTCCCCCGCGAGGCCGCAGAGCTTGCCCGTCGATTGACGACGATCAGCGAGCTCTGCTTCAACGCGGAGACCGAAGTGCGCCCGGAAATCATGACATCCATTTTTGTGGATTACTCCCGGTTTGAGATCGAAGGATTCGATCACCTGCGCGCCCTGACCGGGCCGCGTACCCGGCAGGCCGCAGAAGCTGCGCTGGAAATCGAGGCAGCTGCCAGAGCCTCCCTCAGGGATTCCATCTTCCTCTGCGATCACTCACCGGCCCTGTCCCCTAT
>PIVL01000120.1 GCA_003354145.1 Paracoccaceae bacterium | reverse complement strand
TTGTGGTTTGGTTTGCACCACCATCAAAACGGTAACCATCATCTCAAACAAGAGATGTGCCGCCCCCATTCCAGTTCGCTGAAATGGGGGCAGTGTCAGATGAGGTCGGAACTAATACAAATGAGGGAGCCTTGGGGGGCAGGCCAGTGGCCGAACTCCGAACGACCACAGGACAACATGCGCCCGAAATCAGCGGCGAAATACTTCGGTGTGTCGGAACCGACGCTCGCCCTTGGCGGCAATCCCACAATCTGGATGTCGGCCCTTCATTCATCTGAACACAGTCAGGTGGATGCGTAATTTACCGTTCGTCATGAAAACTTCCTTCATCCCAAATCAGGGAATTTACAGGAAGTGTGCCGAGAGTCTGTACATATCTACGCTCTATTTCTCCATCAAATGCCATGCGCCATCCCAGTCGTCCGGCGCGCCCTGATCGAGAATGATGTCCAATCTCTGTAAAAACACGGCAGCTACTGGATCGATTTGGTTCTGTTCCAATATCCGAACCATATCCGCGCGTGCTTTGGCCCAGTCAGCATTGAGATAAGCTGCGAGAGCTGCTTCAAATTCGTCTCTTGCCTTTAGGGTTTCCGGCGCGACCTCACCCGCATACCCAAGGGGTTCATAAACATCGGTGAATTCGGTTTTGCCCGCGACGACAATCCTGTCGACGTGGCGAAATTCGATGTTCGGGGTCATCGCACGGGTGCGCTCGCAAACAAGGATTACAGTTCCATAGAACTTGTTAGCGCTTTCAAGGCGTGATCCCAGATTCACCGTGTCACCAAGCACAGTGTAGTTCTTTGCTGTGTCCGATCCGATTGATCCGACAACAGCTTCGCCGGTGGCAATGCCAATGCGCTGAAAAACCCAAGGAATGTGCTGGCGCAGGCCCGTCAACTCAGGAATCTCTTTTTGAAAACGTTCCAAAAGCGCCGCATTTGCAAGCGCAGACCGTACTGCCAACGGTGCCTGTTTGTCCTCAGAACAAAAGGGTTCTGACCAAAAAGCCATGATTGCATCGCCGATAAATTTGTCGATGACACCGTTGTTTGTTCGAATGGATTCGGACATCATCTC
The DNA here is from genome assembly GCA_003354145.1 of Paracoccaceae bacterium. Classification (GTDB taxonomy): domain Bacteria; phylum Pseudomonadota; class Alphaproteobacteria; order Rhodobacterales; family Rhodobacteraceae; genus NORP181. Next base: position 11,179 of record PIVL01000120.1, on the reverse strand, counting down.
CAGATATCGGTTAAGAACCTTAACCAGACCCGATGGCGTAAATTGCTCAGACAATCCGCTGAAATCAGCAAGATCAGAGAAATACACGGAAACCAGCTTTTTCTCACCAAACCCGATAGTGGCATGGTCGTCCAGAAGTCCGGCAACCACGCGCGGGTCGACATATTGTCCAAAAGTCTCTTTGATTTTTTCCTTTGATCTCAGCCCGTCAATCATGGAATTGAAACGAAGAGTCAGCGCACCAATCTCATCACTGGAACGCGGTTCAAGGTGAAACTCAAGATCACCGGCTTCCACGCGCTCGGCACTTGCCAGTAACTCACGTACAGGGCGCACAATTCCACGGATAACAAAGAACGATAACATCAAGCCCAATATGCCGGCCGTAGCGGTTAATCCGATGCTTGCATAAAAGGCTTCGCGTTCGTGTTCTTGGGCCTCAAGGGCTGCTTTTTTGGTGAAGTTATCAACCTTTTCCCAAGTTGCCTCCGTATGTTTTGAAAGTTCTTCCTCTTCTCTTTCCAGCTGCTCCTCTAACTGTGCGATCATTGGGCTGTTGGACTTGAATGCTTCAACCAGCGTCAGCGCGTGGGTATGATAGCTTTGATGCTGTTGCTTGATCGCCGTCAGATGCGGAAAGAGTTCGGCGAGCAAAAGGCGTTTCTCAGGCGACAACACACGTTCTTGCGCCTCTATGACGATATTTTCCGATGTTCCGATCGCTTCGTCGACCTCGTTAGTGCGTTTCTCAAGCTCCGCGAATTCATGCGCCAGTTTTTGCTTTAGTTGCTCAAGCGAATGGCCGGTCTTGTCGGTCGCCGATTGCGGATCAGCGCTGGGCTGTCCGGTTCCGTTGGTTGCGGATTGTTCATCAGTGTCAGAATGTTCGGCACCGCCTCTAACGGCTTGTGATATAATGTCTGATTGAGAGGGGAGCTCATCGCCGTTTGCCTGATTCTTATCGATTTCAAATTGCGACCTAAACAAAGCTATTTCTTCGATCGCTTTTTCCAACCGTGCAACGTGCAGCTGTTCGTTGATAATCTGGATGTCGATATGTTTGAGGCGATCAGACAACGGCCTGAATACCTCAGAAATGTCAGTCAGTTCACCGTTGATCTTGTAAAGTTTATAAAACGTATAAAACGACGCCGATGCCATGATCGCAAAGACGATCAGGGCGATACCAAATATCTTCGCGGAAATGCGCATGATGTCCTCTTAACTCTTCCAAACGCAGGTCAAATTGAGCTCGAACATCTTGGGCTATGTTCGATTGGCACGATATCAATCAGACCTTCCTTTTAGGCAACGGCATTACTACTGAGCAGAGTTACACGTGATGTCGATTGCAGAATAATGAAATATGTGCAATTCAACACTTTGTTCGCACATTCGTCCGGGTCTGCGTCTTTCAAATTTTGCACATGCTAATTCACAGGGCGCAAGAGATGTTCCGCCCCTAGCGCCGTTTCACCCAGACGCGCGACACCTGCCGAGCCCTTTGTTGTTCTCGCAAGAACACGAACAATCCAGCCCCAACAATCAGTGCCATGCCAATCCAGATCGGCAGGTCCGGCAGATCCGACCACAGCAACCAGCCCCAGAACACCGCCAAAGGCAGGCCGATATACTCAAATGGGGCCACGGTTGCGGCGTCCGTCAACCGGTAGGCCTGAGCCAGACAATAGCCAATGACCGCGGAATTCAGCCCCAGCCCGATGAACAACCACCAATCACCTCTGGGTGGCCAGACCCAGGCCCGCAGCAAAAACTGTATGCTGGAGTCATCCACGCCTTCGGCAAACCGGCCGTCGCCTGCGATCAGCCAGAACAGCGCCGCCACAATGACAAACATCCCCTGAATATAGATCGACAACGCCGACGCTTTGGTCGTCGCTCCCAGCTTGCGTGTCATGACCTGCAAAATCGCATAAGTCAGTGCTGCGATCAGCGGCATAATCAGAACAACCCGATTTACCCCAAGATCGTCCCCAGCCTCCCACGGGCGTTGCATGACGATGACGCCGACAAATCCCACGATCACCGCGCCCATGCGTAATGGACCGACTTTTTCGCCCAATACAGGGATCGACAGCAGCGTAATGAACAACGGAGCTGCAAAAAACAAAGCGGTTGCATCGGCTAACGGAATAACTGCCAAAGCCACAAAAAACGACATGTTGGAAATCACCACCATGAGGCCGCGCACGATATGCAAAACCGGCTGGCGGGTTTTCAGGATCGTCATGCCGCCCTCCATCTGAACCAGCAGCAGACCAAATGTGATACCGATGGCAGATCGCACGAACACCATCTGGTGCAGAGGATAGCCGTCTGACAACTGTTTGATAAGCATGTCATTAATTGAAATTGACAACATCCCGACGAGGATAAAGACGATCCCGGCTGAGGATCGGTTTTTTGGATCTGTGTTCATTGTGGCTCCTGCGTGGTGACGCAATCTGTCACCAGCGATTCCCTGATCGCTATCACATCAGTAAAATTTGTCTACGCCAGTGACGCCGCCACAGTTTCTTAGAAATCAAACGACCCGGAAAATTTCAAATTTCCGACCTGTGCCGAAATGTAGAGGTCATTGTGCATCGAACCGTCTGGTGGCCCATGACAATCCAAACTAAGGTCCCAAGACTCATCCCCTGACATCAAAGGACTATCATGCCTGCAATCCTGTCTATCCGTGATTTGTGCAAGACCTACGACGATGGGTTTGAAGCGCTTAAGAGCATAACACTGGATATCGAAGAGGGCGAAATTCTGGCCCTGCTTGGGCCCAACGGAGCCGGAAAAACCACACTGATCTCTACGATTTGCGGTATCACTACACCAACCACCGGCAGTGTCAGCGTTGGTGGCCACGACATTCTAACCAGCTATCGGGCTGCGCGTGCGATGATCGGGTTGGTGCCACAAGAAGTGGCTCTTGAACCTTTTGAGCGGGTCATCAACACAGTGCGCCTGTCGCGCGGCTTGTTTGGCAAACCTCGCAATGACGCCCACATCGAAGACATTCTGCGCAAACTGTCCCTTTGGGATAAAAAGGACAGCCAGTTATCGATGTTGTCGGGTGGTATGAAACGTCGTGTGCTGATTGCCAAAGCGTTATCGCATGAGCCGCGTGTCTTGTTTCTGGACGAACCCACTGCAGGCGTTGATGTCGAGTTGCGCAAAGATATGTGGGACATCGTTGCTGACCTCAAGTCCAGCGGTGTCACGATCATTCTGACCACCCACTATATCGAAGAAGCCGAGGCCATCGCTGACCATGTTGGTATCATTACCAAAGGTGAGTTGTTGTTGGTTGAAGACAAGGCAAAACTTATGGCGCAACTGGGCCAAAAGCAGATCGAGGTACAAGTAAGCGAGGTCATCACTTCGGTGCCTGACGCGCTGCAAGATCACGCTTTGGAACTGACGCCATCTGGCGAGGCGTTGATCTACACATACGATACCCGTGCTGAACGCACCGGCATCACCAAATTGCTTAACGATATTGCTGCAGCGGGGCTGATTTTGCGGGATGTGCAAACCCGTCAGAGCAGTCTTGAAGACATCTTTGTTGGCCTCGTTTCAGGAGAGAAATCATGAACTGGACCGCAGTCGCCGCGATCTACCGTTTTGAAATGGCAAGGTTCTTTCGCACATTTATGCAAAGTTTCCTTTCGCCGGTCCTGTCCACATCGCTGTATTTTGTGGTGTTCGGCGCTGCTATTGGTTCGCGCATTCAAGAGGTCGAAGGCGTGAGCTATGGCGCCTTTATTGTGCCGGGGCTGATCATGTTATCAGTGATGACACAGGCTATTTCCAATGCGTCGTTTGGCATCTATTTTCCGAAATTTATCGGCACTATCTTTGAAATGTTATCCGCGCCGGTGAGTTTCCTTGAGATCGTGCTGGGCTATGTTGGAGCGGCCGCAACCAAAGCGCTGTTCATTGGCATTGTCATTCTGTTCACTGCTTCATTCTTTGTTGATATTCAGATTGCGCATCCTGGGGCGATGGTACTGTTTTTGTTGCTGACATGCCTTAGTTTTGCGTTGCTGGGGTTCATCCTTGGCATCTGGGCGCGCAGTTTTGAGCAGCTGCAACTGGTGCCGCTGATGATCGTAACACCTTTGGTTTTTCTGGGTGGGTCGTTTTATTCGATCACCATGCTGCCGCCGATCTGGCAGAAAGTCACCATGTTCAATCCGGTGGTCTATCTGGTGTCCGGTTTCCGGTGGTCCTTTTTTGGCATTGCAGATGTGCCGATTATGTTCAGTCTGCTTGCAATTGCTGGGTTCACGGTACTGTGCATGGCGGTGATCTGGTGGATTTTCAAAACCGGGTGGCGCATTCGGAACTGAATTTGGGTTGTATTGGGCGTGTCATATTTGCCGGACGTTGCGGCATTTATCTTGATCAAGGACGATCAGTTCCGCTGCGCGTCTTGTTTGTCGCCGTCCGGCAATCTACATCGGCAGACATGAGATTGCGTATTCCCTTTAGAAAACCAAAACCCATGGTTGCCGTTGTGCGTCTGTCCGGCGCCATCGGCATGGCCGGACGTGCGTCTTTGAACGCCGATACACTGGCACCCATTCTGGAAAAAGCGTTTCGCAAAGGCAAACCCGTTGCCGTCGCGCTTGAGATCAACTCGCCCGGCGGTTCGCCAGTGCAATCATCGCTGATTGGGGCCCACATCCGCAGGTTGGCGGAAGAGCTTGAGGTACCTGTCATTGGCTTTGTTGAAGACGTGGCCGCCTCAGGGGGCTATTGGCTAGCTGCAGCCGCTGACGAGATATGGGCGGACGACAGTTCGGTCATTGGGTCAATAGGAGTGATATCCGCCAGTTTCGGACTGGACGTGTTTTTAGAGCGCCAAGGTGTGGACCGTCGTGTCTATACGGCTGGTGATTCTAAATCCATGCTTGATCCCTTTAAGCCGGAAAAACCCGAAGACATAGCTCGGTTGAAACAGCTGCTTGAAGACATTCACAGCAATTTCATCGCCCATGTAAAAAATCGGCGCGGTGACAAGCTGACGACCGAACAAAATCTGTTCAACGGTGAAATCTGGTTAGCCAAACGAGCAACCGAACTGGGGTTGATCGACGGTATCGACCACTTGAAGCCTGCGATGCAGGCACGGTTCGGCGACAAGGTTCATTTCCGCCGTTATGGTCAACGCCGTTCACTTTTGTCACGCTTCGGTGCTTCTGTTGTGCAAGACGCCGTCGCCGGGATCGAAGAGCGAGCAGCCTATGCGCGATTTGGCCTTTGATGTGGAAATTTTTATTTGATCTTTAAACTCATCACACTCTTCCTCGTCGTCATGGTGGTACTGGCCTTGTTCGGCAAGCTGCGCTTTCCCGGGCAAAAATATCTGGGATCGGCCAAATGCAAATCCTGTGGACGTTATCGCATCGGCAAAGGCCCCTGCGCGTGCGGCAAAGGAAAAAAGCGATGATGATGCCCTGGGTTCTGTCTGGACTTGGCTTCCTGATCCTGCTGCTGGCAGGGGATGCATTGGTGCGTGGAGCGGTGAATCTTAGCCTTCGACTGGGCGTCCCTGCGTTTATAGTCAGCCTGACCATTGTTGCTTTTGGTACGTCCGCGCCAGAACTTTTGATTGCGATCAGCGCCATCAAAGATCACGCGCCTGGTATAGCACTGGGCAATGTGGTTGGCTCAAACACCGCTAATATCCTGCTGGTTCTGGGGATCCCCGCGCTTATTGCTACGCTGCACACCAGCGAGTGTGACACGCGCAAAAGCTATCTCTACATGCTTGGGGCCACTGTGTTGTTCATCGTGTTGGCCTTTAGTGGCGATTACAGCATTGGCGATGGGTTGATATTGTTGCTGGCGCTGGGCATTGTGCTGGCGCTCTCTTTTCGAGAGGCGCATCAGCACCGGCTGGCTGGTGAGCCTGATGATCATCTGGAAGTAATTGAAGACGCCGACCCCTCAATGCCGTTCTGGCGGATTTCCATTTATATTGTACTGGGTCTGATCGGTTTGCCGTTGGGGGCGAATATTCTGGTTGAAAATGCGACGGTTATTGCGCTGACATATGGCGTCAGCGATACCGTCATAGGCCTGACACTTGTCGCCGTTGGCACCTCGTTGCCCGAGCTTGCCACCACGGTTATGGCGGTGATCCGGCGTCAGACCGATGTAGCAATGGGTAACGTCTTGGGCTCAAATATGTTCAATCTCTTGGCCATTATCGGGATCGCCACATGGTTCGGGCCAATTCCGGTTGATCCGGAATTTCTGCACTTTGATCTATGGGTCATGTTGGCAGCGTCGTTGCTGCTGATACCGTTTGTCTTTCTGGGGCGGGATATTACCAGATTGTGGGGGGTGGTATTAACCGGCCTCTATGTCGTTTATGTTACTATCGTGCTGGTGTACTGATGCCTCCCGGGACCTCATATGCGCCGAATGCTCCAAAAGCCCTTGTCACCGGTGCCGCAAAACGATTGGGCCGGGCAATGGCATTCCATCTGGCGCAGCGTGGCTTTGATGTCGCTGTTCATTACGCAACGTCTCGTTCCGAGGCCGAATCTCTGGTTGCAGAAATCCGCGCCCTTGGTCGCAATGCAACGGCATTGCAGGCAGACCTATTGGATGAGGCCGCGACACAGGCGTTGTTTTCTGCGGCAGTAAAAGCATTGGGTGGGCCAATCACCTGCCTGATCAACAACGCTTCGATCTTTGATCATGACACAATCCACACCGCCACCCGCGACAGTTGGGACCGGCACATGAACAGCAACCTTCGGGCGCCACTTGTGCTGACGCAAGCTATGGCCGCACAAGGACTAACCGCGCCGCCAGATGCCGCAAATGAACCATTTGCCACCGGGTTGGTTATCAACATGATTGACCAGCGCGTACGTAATCTAACCCCGGAATTCATGACCTATACGCTGGCCAAAATGGGCCTTTGGACATTAACCCAAACTACCGCGCAGGCGCTGGCCCCGATGATCCGCGTCAATGCTATTGGACCGGGCCCGACACTGCCCGGTGCGCGCCAAAGCAAGGCGCATTTTGAGGCTCAGAGAGCCGCCACAATCAGCGGGCGCGGGGCCAATATCTCTGACATTACAGGGGCTCTGAGCTATTTTCTGGATGCCCCGGCAGTGACCGGACAGTTGCTTTGTGTCGATGGGGGCCAACATCTTGGCTGGCAGACACCGGATGTGATTGGTATTGAATAAACCGCAATACGGCTTCAAGTTTTGCACCGCGTTAATTCGCGTTACGAATTAGTTGCAAAATTGTCTTTAAATTCATAGTGTTGGCTGTATCAAAAGAAATTACTGTTATTTATCAATGAGTTGCAATTGCGCCTATTTTTTAAGCAAACTCGCGAAATGTAACTATACTATCAAAAATTTGCCCATCACGGAAAGTTATCTCCATACTTATCCACAGAAATCGTGGATTTGTTTGGGCTTGATTGGGAACGACAAAGATTGCAGCCAGCGTCGGGGAATCATATCTGAGGGTCATGGATACTTCGCCCACTCCCTCTGACGATTCGCCGCTTGTCGGGTATGACTGCATTCACGGCTATCTGAAAACGCTTGATGGCTCGCCCGGGGTCTACCGCATGCTCGATGCGCAAGCGCGGGTTCTTTATGTGGGCAAGGCCCGCAACTTGCGGGCGCGGGTCTCGAATTACTCCCGCCCTGGTGGCCATAGCGGGCGGATCGCCCGAATGATCGAGGCGACCGCGTCGATGATGTTTTTGACGACGCGCACCGAAACCGAGGCTCTGTTGTTGGAACAGAACCTGATCAAGCAGCTAAAACCAAAATACAACGTGCTGTTGCGAGACGATAAAAGTTTTCCAAACATTCTTGTGCCGCATGATCATGCCTTTCCCCAGATCAAAAAACACCGTGGTGCAAAAAAGGAAAAGGGAACCTATTTTGGCCCGTTTGCCAATGCAGGGGCGGTGAACCGTACCCTGAACCAATTGCAAAAGGCGTTCTTGCTGCGCAACTGTTCCGATCCAATGTTTGAAAGCCGCACGAGGCCCTGTCTGCTTTATCAGATCAAGCGCTGCTCAGCGCCCTGTGTGGGCTACATCAGCGAGGTCGATTATGGTGAGGCTGTTCGAGATGCCGAAAGGTTCCTGTCAGGACGCTCAACCAAGGTGCAGGAAGAACTGGCGGCACAAATGGCCAAAGCCTCCGAGGCGATGGAATTTGAACGTGCCGCCGGGCTGCGTGACCGAATTCGTGCGCTAACGCAAGTGCAGACCACGCAAGGCATCAACCCGCGTTCTGTGTCCGAGGCCGACGTTATTGCGTTGCATCTGGATAGCGGGCAGGCCTGTGTTCAAGTGTTTTTTATCCGTGCCAACCAGAATTGGGGAAACCGCGATTTCTATCCGCGTGTTGGAGCCGACGTTGGCAAGGCCGAAGTGCTCGAGGCGTTCATGGGACAGTTCTATGACGGCAAAGACCCACCGCGTCAGATTATCCTGTCGGACGGCATCGAAAATGCCGACTTGATGGTGGATGCGCTGTCAGGCAAGGCTGGACGCAAGGTCGAAATTCTGGTGCCCCAGCGCGGTGAAAAGGCCGAACTGGTGTCAGGCGCGCTGCGAAATGCCAGGGAATCGCTGGCCCGGCGGATGTCGGAAACAGCAACGCAGGCCAAATTGCTACGTGGCCTGGCCGAGGCATTTGATTTGGATGGCCCGCCACAGCGAATCGAAGTTTATGACAACTCGCACATTCAAGGGGCCCATGCTGTGGGCGCGATGATTGTCGCTGGGCCCGAAGGGTTCATCAAAAACAGTTATCGCAAATTCAACATCCGCGGCGACGATCTGACGCCCGGCGATGATTTCGGTATGATGAAAGAGGTTCTGTCGCGCCGATTTAAGCGACTGCTCAAGGAAGACCCAGACCGCAGCAAGAGCATGTGGCCGGATTTGCTGCTGATTGATGGCGGGGCAGGGCAGGTAAGTGTTGTGGCCGAGATCATGGCGCTGCATGGCGTGTCTGACATCCCCATGGTGGGTGTCGCCAAGGGGGTAGATCGGGATGCCGGCAAGGAAGAGTTCCACCGTCGCGGTCAACGCCCTTTTGCGCTGCGCCAAAATGATCCGGTGTTGTATTTCATCCAGCGCATGCGCGACGAGGTACACCGCTTTGCTATTGGCACGCATCGGGCGAAACGTTCCAAAGCCATTGGTGCCTCGCCACTGGACGATGTACCGGGTGTTGGTGCAACGCGCAAACGTGCTTTGCTTGCGCATTTTGGTTCAGCCAAAGCAGCAAGCCGCGCCAACCTTGCTGATCTAAGGGCGGTTGAGGGCATATCAGATGCACTCGCCGAATCCATTTACGACTATTTCCACGACCGGGGCTGATCCAATTGCCGCACTTTTGACGCGATTCCTTTTGTTTGAAGCGAGATGCGCCCGCTGTCCCATCTGCCAGATGTACTGCCTAAAAGGCAGATCACTGATGCAAGAGCTTTCATGTTGCGAAACGGCATTGTAGGGTCTGGACATGATTTGGAACATTCCCAACACTCTGACATTGATACGCCTTTTGGCGGCACCGGGATTGGCGTTGATGTTCCTTTATTTCCCGCGTCCTTATGCAGATTGGTTTGCGCTGGTCTTGTTCCTGGGCGCGGCGATCACAGATTGGTTTGACGGCTACCTTGCCCGCGCCTGGAAACAGGAAACCAAACTAGGCGCGATGCTGGATCCAATCGCTGACAAGGCGATGGTCGTCATTGCGTTGATGGTGATCGTTGGTTTCTCGTCGATGTCACCCTGGTTGGTGCTGCCGACCACGGTCATTTTGTTTCGCGAAGTATTTGTATCCGGTCTGCGCGAGTATCTGGGCGATACAGCGGGAACTCTCAAGGTTACTGTTTTGGCCAAATGGAAAACGACAGCGCAAATGATTGCGATTGCCATACTGTTTTCGCAAGGTATCTTTGAACACTATTGGAAAATGTCGATAATTGGTATGGACGACCAGATAATCAATGAAATCCTGACAGGCAAAGTTGAGGATTTGCAAAACCTCAGTTGGAAACTGGCAGGCATGAACTGGGCCGGCCAATTGGGGCTGTGGATGTTGTGGGTTGCAGCGGGTCTGACTTTAATCACCGGCTTTGATTATCTGCGTAAATCAGTTCCCTATCTGAAAGGACCAGGCTCATGAATGTGCTTTATTTCGCATGGGTGCGTGAACGCATTGGTCTACCCAAAGAACGCATCGACACTGACGCGGAAACGGTTGCCGATCTGGTCCATGAACTGAGCGCCCGCGAAGAACGGTATGCCGCGGCTTTTGCCGATTTGACGGCCTTGCGCGTGGCGCTGGATCAGGAACTGAGCAGTTTTGATGCGCCTTTGGCAGGCGTTCGCGAAGTGGCGTTTTTCCCACCAATGACCGGAGGCTAGTGCCGTGCGTATTGTGGTTCAGGACGCGCCATTTGATCCAGGAGCCGAATTGAACGGCTTTACTGTGTCGACACAAGGGACCGGTGCAGTTGTAACCTTTACCGGCGTCGTGCGGGATCTGGCGACAGGCGATCTGGATGTAATGGAGATCGAACACTACCCGGGCATGACTGAAAGCGCGCTAAATTCCATAGCGACTGAGGCCCAAAAACGGTGGTCGTTGGTCGATGTGCTGGTTATTCATCGCTATGGCCGCCTGCGCCCGGGCGATCAGATCATGATGGTGGCCACCGCATCGCGTCATCGCAAAGACGCGTTTGAAGCGGCTGAATTTCTGATGGATTACCTGAAATCCCGGGCTCCGTTCTGGAAAAAGGAAATTACCAGGGACGGGTCAGACTGGGTGGCTTCCAAAGAAGAAGACGAGGCTGCACTGAACCGCTGGTGATGCGCGTGGTCAAAAACTCAAAACCACATTGACGGTTGTGCGTAGGGTGGGTGAAAACCCACGCTCTGTCAGGACGGGTTGGTTCCTTGCTGTTCTGCATAAACGCGCAGCTCTTCTGCCTCCTGGCGGGCATCACGCAAACCTTCCATCGCTGCGTTCAGCTCTGCTTCGGTCTGGATCAACTGATTGGACAGTTCCGCCTCGCGTTGCTGTAAATAGGTAATCGCCTGATCACGGGTCTCTTCGGCCTCGTGCAATTCCTGGCTCATCCGGTC
>PIVL01000948.1 GCA_003354145.1 Paracoccaceae bacterium | reverse complement strand
GATCATTCGTTATGGCTAGCACGATGGTTGGATTCGCTCAATCAGGCGACTACCGCTTCCGCCGTTTCACATTCCCGCCGTGCTGTCCCGGCCTTCCAGCCGTTGACCGTCCGCGTGACTTGACCGCTGCCTCGCTTGCCTTTTCAACCGCGTATTGCCGTGCCATCGGGTCATCCGATACGAGCATGTCTACCGACTCCAACCGTTTGACCTCGTCGCGCAAACGGGCGGCTTCTTCGAACTCAAGGTTCTCGGCGGCTTTGCGCATGTCGGTGCGCAGCCCGTTCAGCACCGTTTCAAGATTGGCACCATGCAGAGGTTTTTCGATTGTGGCGGTGACGCGCGACATGTCGGTATCGCCTTTGTAAAGGCCCGACAAAATGTCCTCGACGTTCTTTTTGACCGTTTGCGGAGTAATCCCGTGCTCAAGGTTATAGGCCTCTTGCTTGGCCCGTCGGCGATCCGTTTCTCCAAGCGCACGCTCCATCGAGCCGGTGATGCGGTCGGCATACATGATAACGCGGCCATCGGCATTCCGCGCTGCGAGGCCAATAGTTTGGATCAGCGAAGTTTCCGAGAGTAAAAAGCCATCATTGTCCGCATCCAGAATGGCCACCAATCCGCATTCGGGAATGTCGAGACCTTCGCGCAAAAGGTTGATGCCGATCAGCACGTCAAACGCCCCAAGCCGCAGATCGCGCAGAATTTCGAT
>PIVL01000441.1 GCA_003354145.1 Paracoccaceae bacterium | reverse complement strand
CTAACGCTACTAACGTTTCCACTACTACTACCAGCTGCATCAGCAACGGCATTGTTGCGGAGGACTGGAGCGAGGTGCAACGTGAACTCGATGCACTATGTGCGCAGTCCCAGTCATACAATACACCTCCGTTTACTAATGTGCGCAACACGGCTGGTAACAAGGCGGGGATGAACACTTCCCCCATCACTCCGGCTAATAGCCACACGGCTATGCCGGCGCAGGGATCACCATATCCCGATTGCGACCTCACTCCAGGGATGCCATGCCAAGCGCGACGGCAACAGCCTCATCGCGAGAGGCATCCCGAGGCGGTCTTCCGTAGCGCTTGCGTCGCACGGCCTGTACGACCGGCCGAGGTGCGTACGAACAAGAAAGCGCAGGCTGCCATGCAGCAGGAATGGGACCGCTTGCGCGCAGTGGCCCGTCCCGATGGGAAGCGGGGCTGCTGGGATGAGGATCGTGTGCAAGAGTGGGCCGACGTCCGGCGCTATGCGCGAAGGAGGGGCGTCAAGGCCAACGTCGGACTCGTCTTCGGCATAGTAGTGGAGAAGAACCACGAACTGCCTGAAGGCCATGCCTCACGGAAATACAAGGGGCGCGCCGTTTTCCAGGGGAATAACGTGCGTGATGAGTCCGGCGGCTGGGCGGTGTTTCAGGATTTGTCATCCTGCCCAGCCACCATGGAAGCGGCTCGCGCTGCTGATGCCTATGGCATCATGCCGAGCCATGCTTGCCAACAGAGCGATGCCACACAGGCCTACACTCAGGCGTGGCTTATCGCCGATGGCGTTGAGACATGGGTGCGTTTGCCCCGGGACCAGTGGCCTGCGTCCTGGGCGGGCTACAAAGACCCGGTCTGCCCTTTGCGCCTTGCCCTATACGGGCATCCCGACAGTGGGGGCCATTGGGAGAGGCACTGCACAGAGCACCTCGTGTCGCAAGGCTTCCATGAAGTCGACAACTGGAGGTCCTGCTTCTGGCATCCGGAGCTACGCTTGTTGCTCGTCGTGTACGTCGATGACTTCAAGCTAGCCGGGCCGCAGGAGAATCTCCAAAAGGGCTGGGAATTGATCCGCTCTGGACTGCAGACGGATCCTCCCACGCCGCTCGGCCTTTACTTAGGCTGCAAGCACAAGGAGTCAGTCCGCGTGCTCCCTGACACCGGCCGACAGGTCAGGGTCATGGAGTACGACATGGAGGACTTCTTGCGGAGCTGCGTTGAGCGCTACCGCGAGTTGTCAGGAGCGCAGTACATGCGCAAGGCTACAACGCCTTTCCTCCATGAGGCCTCCACGCCCGACTTCTCCGATGGCTATGCCAGTGCATCAGAAGCAGCTAAGGCCGCAGCGCAAGCCGAATCGGCTTTACTCCCAAACGTCAATGACGACGAAGGCGACGACGGCGATGCCGAGCAGCGAGGGCAACTGAAGACATACGCCGCTCGCGTGCTCATGAAGGTGTTATACGCCGCGCGATACGCCAGATTGGATCTACTCCGAGCTGTTTGCTACTTGGCCAGGTTTATAACCAAATGGTCAGCGGAGTGTGATCGACGATTATATCGTCTCATGTGCTATGTACACAGCACCTACCACGTCCGTATGACGGGGTGGATCGGCGACAGTGCCGAAAGTCTTGCACCGCATGTATTTGCGGATGCAGACTTTGCGGGGGATTCAAAACTCTCCGTTTCCACCAGTGGTGTGTTTGTCGCGTTAGTGGGACCGAACTCGTTCTTTCCACTTTCGGGACAAACCAAGAAGCAGGGATGCGTATCGCAGTCGACTCCCGAAGCGGAAGTAGTCGCTGCGAACTTCGCCATGAAGAATTATGGCGTCCCTTGCTTGGACCTCTGGGAGCATCTCCTAGGCCGCGCGGTAGTCGTGCCGTTCCACGAGGACAACTCAACGGCCATCTCCGCTATGCGGCATGGGTACAGTCCCAATCTTCGCCATGTGAAGCGCACTCACGGTGTGTGCATCCGATGGTTAGCGCAGCAATTCCAACAGGAATCCTGGCAGTTGCTCTATGAGCGTTCTGTGCTGCAGGCCGCTGACGTCTTCACCAAGGCGTTCACCGTGCCGGCTGAATGGGACCGTGTGATACGGCTCATTAACCATCTGGACCCAGAGAGATTCTGGGGGGGCTCCGACAAGTGGGGTACCAAACCAGGCGAGATGGGTGATACCCACAAAGGCAACGTCCACTTCAGCTATTGGACGTCGGTCCCATGGGCTGGTCGTGAACAACAGACCATGCCAGGACCGCAATGCGGCGAAGAGCAAGAGCCCGCCGTAGACGCATCTGCACTGCTATGCATGCTACGACGTCACGCACACGCCGCACGACGACGCACGACGTGTCACGACAGCATCAATGATGCGTGCAGCGACTACCTCGACGACTTCTTGAACGAGCAGGACGACGTCGACGCAGACGAATACGCTGGCACTATGTGCCCCGACGACGACGACAACGGTTTCGACGGCGACGGGGACCACGACGACGACGCAGCAGCTTTAGCATCAGCAGATAGCAGCAGCAGCACTACGCAGCAGCACGAGCAGCAGCACACGCAAGCATGCAGTGCAGTAGCCGCTCATTACGCTGATAACAACATTTGTTGCTCCAACCCGGCTGATAGCCAAACGGCTATGCCGAACACAGAGGGTAGCCACACGGCTGTGCCAGTTACGACTGATAGCCACACGGCTATGCCTGCCACGGTTGATAACCAACGTGCATTTGCCGCTGTCCACGATACGGCTGATACTCACACCACGGGCAGTGGCAATCAAGCTCGCAGAATTGTCGAATTCTGCTGCGGTGAACAGTCCCGCATCGGGCGTCTCGCACCTAAGGGTTGCGACGTCATAAGACTCACCATCAAAGATGATGTGAGCACGCCCGATGGGCTAGCTAAGGCAATCGCTGCCGTTAGC
>PIVL01000947.1 GCA_003354145.1 Paracoccaceae bacterium | reverse complement strand
GAAATCATGTTGGGTCCAATCGGCACAGCCTCAAGCAGCCCGACCGCGCCGACGTGCGAACGATACCGTCCCCGAGCTGCACATTCGCATGATCAGCTTGCTCGAGCACGAGCACGCGAAAGCCGCTGAAGCACACCGAAACGCATCCCTCTCGATGCCAAGCCGGCGTGGTCGGCGGCAGCATCCATGACAGCGACTTGCCGTTGCCACTGGACGCGAGGAAGACAGTATCGCGCCTCTCAACCATCAGTGACTCCAACACCTCGAGTTGACCCGGCCGGAACGTGTCGTGCTTAAACGTTTTCTGCAACGCGCCGTGCAGCTCGTCGCACATCGTGTCAGCAGCAGCATCGTCCGCGCTCGACCTCGCGCTCTTCGGCACATCGAGCAGCGTAACGAGACGGCCGAGCTCGCACGCCGCTCCGGTAAGATCGCGCTCCGCGCCCAGCAACGCGGTCAGGATCTGCAAGCTCACAGGTGTGGTGACGAGAGTCGCATCATTCTCACGCACACGTCTTGCTGCAGCGGCCGCGTCCTCGCGCGCACGAGCCAAATGGGCGGCCTCGAGTACTGCCTGAGACGCCTCCACAATCGCGTCAACCTCCCTGTAGCCAACACCCAGATCTCCGGGGCAGGCCTGCAACGGCGGGCGTCGTCAGCAGCTGCTCGACCATCCGAAGCAAGATAAGCGGCACACTTCGCACCTCAAGCCC
>PIVL01000119.1 GCA_003354145.1 Paracoccaceae bacterium | reverse complement strand
GGCAGTTCACGAATTTCTCCTACGGTCAGCGGTTCACTGGCCACACCCCGCAACATGAAGATCGCTGAAAACACCAAAATCGAAAGAGCAAAGTTGAAAAACGGGCCTGCGACGACTGTCAGGGAACGAGCCCATAATGGCGCCCCATACATTGTAGAGCGCAGTTCCGCCGGGTCTCTTTCGGCAGCTTGCATCGCTGCTGCATCTTTGCCTGCCGATGCGGGGTCCGCGTCCCCTTTGAATTTCACATATCCGCCAAGCGGCAAGGCAGCGATCTGCCAGCGGGTGCCGCGTTTATCGACGCGGCTATACAAAACCGGCCCCATACCAATCGAAAACACATCGGCGTGAATTCCGCTCCAACGACCGACAATATAGTGGCCATACTCATGTACGGCGACAACCACTGACAAAACCAACACAAAAGACAATATTGTGTACAGAAAACCACCAAACTGCGGAATAAATGAGAATATGTCCAAAATCTTACCCTGCCCGATTTACCATTATTGAGTCAGCCCACTCTCTTGCCAGATGGTCTGTTTGCATGACGTTATCAAGGGTTATTGCGGCATCAATAAGACCCGTCTGTGCCTCAAAACGGTTCAAAACCTCTTCTACGATCGCTGCCATGTCCAAAAATCCGATCCGTCCGGCGATAAATGCATCAAGGCTACGTTCCTTGGCCGCGTTAAAAACCGCCCCCGACAATCCGCCCCGCTGCATCACGTCACGCGCCAATCGCAACGCCGGATATCGCGCATCATCCGGGGCCTTGAACGACAGGTTGGCGATCTGCGCAAGATCAAGGCGCGACACCGGCAATTCCCGACGCTTGGGCCAGTGCAACGCATACCCAATGGCATGACGCATATCCGGCGGGCCAAGATGTGCCATGATCGCGCCGTCTGTGTGTCCGACCAGTGCGTGGATCAGGGACTCAGGGTGAACGATGACTTCAATCTGGTCAGACGAAACTCCAAAATATTCCTTGGTTTCAATCAGTTCCAACGCCTTGTTGAACATAGAAGCACTATCGATCGTGATGCGCTGCCCCATGTCCCAGTTCGGATGGCTTGACGCCTCGGCCAAAGTCGCTGTTTTCAGCGCTTCGATCGGCCAGTCGCGAAACGCTCCGCCGCTGGCCGTGATTATAATACGCTCAACAGTTTCGATATCTTCGCCAGTGAGGGCCTGAAATACTGCTGAATGTTCACTATCAACAGGCAGTAATCGCCCACCGTGTCTGGCCGCTGTCTCCAGTACCAATGCCCCGGCGCAGACAAGCGATTCTTTGTTGGCAAGCGCCAAAGTGGCCCCCTGCTCAAGTGCTGCAAGGCCAGGTGCCAAGCCCGACGCACCGACAATGGCCGACATCAGCCAGTCTGCAGGGCGCGCGCCTGCCTCAGACAACGCCGCCTGCCCCGCAGCAACTTTTATGTCAGTTCCGGCCAATGCCGCGCGCAAATCTTCAAGCCGTTCGTCATAGGCGGTTACGGCAATCTCGGCATTAATCAATTTGGCATCCGCAGCCAACTGGGAAATGTTATGCCCGCCGGTCAGCGCCACGACATCGTAATCCTGTGGTGCCCGCGCAATCAGGTCGATCGTATTCTGTCCAACCGAACCGGTCGCCCCAAGGATCGAAACTCGGCGCATCAGGATACTCCGGCGGCCAGACCAATAAACTGACCAAAGATCAACACAAGCACCGAAGCGCCCAGCATCCCATCAAACCGATCAAGCAATCCGCCATGCCCCGGAATAAGATTGCTTGAATCCTTGACCCCCGCCCGTCGTTTGACTGCGCTTTCGGCGATGTCCCCTGCCTGCGCGGCCATCGCCAGCAAAATTGATGGTATTACCAGAACGGCACCGACTCCGATATCAGAGCCAAAGAAGAACCCGACCAGCCCTGCACCAATCCAGCCCGCAACTGTGCCGGACCATGTCTTGTTCGGGCTGACCCGTGGCCAAAGCTTGGCCCCGCCAATAGATTTACCGGCAAAATACCCGGCCACATCCGAGATAACGACAATTGCCAGAAGCCAGATCATCCAATCAAAACCCAGCCTTTCGCGCACCACGACCATGCTAAACCCGGCCAGTACGATAAATACTGCAAAGACCGAAAAAAGAACCCGTTTTTTGCCAATCTGACCAAAGCCAACCAACACCGGTGCCAGCAGCAAAGGCGCTGTAAACACGGGCGTAAGGTTCATCGCCACAAAAAACGCCACCCCCGTGAGTAACGCCAGTTGCAGCGCTACACCCGGGCGTTCAGGCGACAGCATCCGCGCCAGTTCCCAGACCATGACACCACAGGCCAGTGAGATCAGCGCCTGAAACACAATGCCGCCCTGCACCACGGCGCCTAATCCAACCAGAACCAAGACCAGCGCCGAGATGACACGCGGTAGAAGATCAGACCATCGACCAGAGCCGCTCATACTGCGACGGCCCCAAACCGACGATCGCGGGTTCGGTAACTTACCACCAGTTCGCCTAATTCTTTAGCTGTGAAATCCGGCCACAACGTGTCAATGAATTCGTATTCTGAATAGGCAGACTGCCAAAGCAAAAAGCCAGAGATCCGGGCCTCACCGCTGGTGCGGATCACCAGATCGGGATCGGGTAAGACGTGGGTGTCCAGGTAGCGCGGCAGAGTTTCTTCGTTGACATCGTCAGGGCAAAGATTTCCATCTGCCACGTCCTGTGCCAATCGGCGCGTGGCACGGGCAACTTCGTCGCGACCACCATAATTCAGCGCAATGGTCAGATGCACCCGGTCATTGTTTTCGGTCTCTTTTTCAAGATTGTCCATCAGCTTGATCAGCTTGCGATCAAGTCGCATTCGGTCACCAATAAATCGCACCCGAGTTCCATGTTCAGCCAATGCGCGGGTTTCTTTGGCTATATAGCGGCGAAACAGGCTCATCAAGCCGGCGACTTCGGTCTGAGTACGTTTCCAGTTTTCTGTCGAGAAGGCAAATATCGTCAGATATTTGATCCCCAGATCCGGGCAGGCCTCGACCACTTCGCGCACCCGCTTGGCACCGGCGTGATGGCCAAACAACCGCGGGCGGCCGCGCGCCTGCGCCCAGCGACCATTTCCGTCCATGATGATGGCCACATGCTGCGGTCCACCGGTGGGAATGTTTTCTAAAGGTTTGGTTTTAGGAGCGCGAGGCATTTATTTGTATTCAAACCTGCATGATTTCAGATTGTTTGTTTTCCAGCGACGAATCAACGGTTGATATCAACTTATCCGTCAAATCCTGCACTTCGGTTTCCCAGAATTTCTGGTCGTCCTCGGACATGCCATCAGATTTTGCTTTTTTGATCTGGTCCATGCCATCGCGGCGAACATTACGAATCGATATGCGTGCGTTTTCAGCATATTGCCCGGCGACCTTGGTCAGATCGCGGCGACGCTCTTCATTAAGTTCGGGGATCGGTAGCATGATAATCGTACCATTCAGCTGTGGATTGATACCCAACCCGCTTTCACGAATGGCCTTTTCCACGGCATTAACCATGGACTTGTCCCAGACATTGATTGTTACCATCCGGGGTTCTGGCACATTGACCGTGCCGACCTGATTGATCGGAGTACGCTGACCGTAAGCCTCGACCACAATCGGCTCTAGCATAGTCGCGCTGGCGCGCCCGGTTCGCAGGGATGCAAACTCGGTCCGCAAGGTCGCAATCGCACCGTTCATACGGCGTTCGATATCGTCGGTGTCCAACATAAATTCATCTGACATGCTGCTCTCCTTCAGGCCTTAGCTGACCATTTGGTATTCTATAGCGTTAGCCATGGACCTTTGTATAGGTGCCACGACCAGCAAGGATACCGCGAAAGCCGCCCGGTTCATCCAGCGAGAACACTATGATCGGCAAATTGTTGTCTCGTGCCAAGGCAATAGCGCTGGCATCCATCACGCCCAGACGTTTGGACAGGCATTCATCATAACTGACCTCTTTATACCGCTCCGCATCATCGAATCTCGCTGGGTCTTTATCATAAACCCCATCCACCTTGGTGCCTTTAAAGATAACTTCGCATTTCATTTCGCTAGCCCGCAAAGTCGCCGCTGTGTCCGTGGTAAAATATGGATTGCCAGTTCCGGCAGCAAATATACAAACCCGTTTCTTTTCCAGATGCCGCACAGCGCGGCGGCGAATATAGGGTTCAGCAACTTCATCCATACGAATTGCGCTGATTACCCGTGTGTGAATTTTCAAAGCTTCAAGAGCGGATTGCATCGCCAGCGCGTTCATCACCGTCGCCAGCATACCCATGTAATCCGCCGTCGTGCGCTCCATCCCCTGCGCCGATCCTTGCAGACCGCGAAAAATGTTGCCGCCGCCAATTACCATACAAATCTCGACACCCAGATCATGGACCGACCTGACCTCTTCGGCAATACGCTGAACCGTTGGCGGATGCAGCCCAAACCCCTGATCACCCATCAAAGCCTCTCCGGAAATTTTTAACATGACCCGCTTGTGGGTGGTGTCAGCAGGCTGGGATTCGGCTATGGGGGGTTGGTTCATATTGCACTCCGTGGTGGCACAGGGTTAATTTCGCACAAAGTGAAGGAAAACGGCGCTATATTCAATGCGCCTTTGGCATGAGTCAGCAAGAAAACGGCGACAAAGGGGTGTTACAATTAAGGGTATAGCAAATATCCCGCCAATCCCGCCGGGCAAACCGGTTTTGATTGCGGGCCCAACAGCATCGGGCAAATCCGCATTGGCCTTGCAGATCGCCCGTGAACATGGCGGGGTGATTGTGAATGCGGATGCCAGTCAGGTCTATGACTGCTGGCGTGTCGTCACGGCCCGACCGTCGACCGAAGAAGAAGCTCAGGCAAAACATCACCTTTATGGGCACGTGGGCTGGCAACAGCCATATTCCGCCGGACATTGGTTGCGCGATGTTACACCATTCCTGACCGGACCGGATCGTCCAATCATTGTTGGCGGCACCGGATTGTATTACTCGACACTGACGCGTGGAATGGCCGATATACCTGCAATTCCTACGGAGATCCGAGCCAAGGGGGATACTTTGTCTCTTGTTTCGCTTATTCTAGGCGTCGATGCGAAAACGGTTGATGCTATTGACGCAACAAACCGAGCCCGGGTTCAGCGTGCCTGGGAAGTGCAGGCGACCACAGGGCGCAGCATTCTGGACTGGCAGGCCGATACACCGCCCCCGGTTTTGCCGTTGTCTGATTGCGTGCCGATCGTGTTTGACGTGGATCGCGACTGGCTGTTGGCGCGGATCATGCGCCGGTTCGATTTGATGCTGCAACAGGGTGCTCTGAACGAGGTTGCGGCGATGCTGGATCAGTTCGACCCCAGCCTACCCTCATTTCGTGCCATTGGCGTACCGGAACTCGCGGCCCATCTACGTGGTGAAATCACGTTGGATCAGGCCCGCGAGCAGGCAGGCATTGCCACGCGGCAATTTGCCAAGCGGCAACGAACCTGGTTTCGCTCAAAAATGCGGGATTGGCATCACGTCATTCCGGATCAGCACGCCTGAAGACTGAACACATTGTGATATTGGTTGCGCTTTAGCCCCCCCAATTGGCCTATTTTCCTAACAAAAACACTCTCTTATATCCAATCCTAACGGTGATACCTGACCTAAAGAAAGCCTGAATTGTCGTTTTTCCACATGTCAGATGTCGCAAATATTACACTAAGCGGCGTAAGCAAACATTGACGTCACGCAAAAACTCGTGCGGAATGGCTGAACGGGGATGTATTGCTGCCTGGAACCTGGAAATCAGGTTTGGGGGCGATTCCAAACATCGGGTCCAAAAAACCAGAGCTGACTAAATGCTTTGTGTTCAATCTAATAATGAAGTGCCTCAGGGAGACACGAATGACACATCAAACAATCAACGGAAAACCAGTTCACTGGGCCGCAGAAATGCATGCTCAGGAATGTAAAGAAGGCAAGCTGAGCCGCCGGGAATTCCTGACACGTGCGACGGCTTTGGGCGTAACAACGGTCGCGGCTTATGGCATGATCGGCCTTGATTCGCCTGCTTTGGCAAAAGTCCACGCAAGGTCTGGCGGTACGCTGCGCGTTCAGCAAAACGTTCGCGCATCCAAAGAACCTCGCGTTTATGACTGGTCCGAGCTTGGCAACCAAAGCCGTGGCACACTTGAGTATTTGGTTGAATACAATTCGGACGGGACGTTTCGCGGCATGTTGCTGGACAGCTGGGAAGTCAACGAGGACGCCACCGTTTACACATTGAACGTCCGCAAAGGCGTCAAGTGGAACAATGGCGACGATTTCACCGCCTCTGATGTTGCGCGCAACATCGAAGGCTGGTGCGATAAAGACGTTGAAGGCAATTCAATGGCGGGTCGTTTTGCCACCATTATTGATGCCGACACAAATAAATCCATAGCCGGTTCTATTGTTGTCGTTGATGATCATACTGTGCAGCTGAACCTGCCAAGCCCTGATATTTCGCTTATTGCGGGCATGTCAGACTATCCTTCGGCGATCATCCATGAATCGTTCCAGAACGTTGACTACACCAAAAACGTCGGGACCGGTCCTTATTTGATTACCGAAATTGAAGTTGGCGTTAAATGTACCTTGGTACGCAATGAAGACCACACTTGGTGGGGCACCGAGGTCTATGACGGTCCTTACCTTGATCGGATCGAATATATCGATTTCGGCACCGATCCGTCGGCATGGGTTGCAGCCATTGAATCCGACGAAGTTGACATGCTCTATGAATCCGTCGGCGAATTCATTGATGTTCTGGATGGGCTGGAATTTGCTAAATCCGAGACATCGACTGCGGCGACTATTGTTATCCGCCCGAACCAGCTTGCTGAGATCGACGGTAAGAAACCATACAGCGACAAAAAAGTACGCCAGGCGATCGCAATGGCTGTTGATAACGCGATTTGCCTTGAACTGGGTTATTCTGATCGCGGTGAAGTTGCTGAGAATCATCACGTTTCGCCGATTCATCCGGAATTCGCCAAACTACCCCCCCGCATAGTGGATCCGGAAGCAGCCAACGCGCTGATGAAAGAAGCCGGCATGCTGGATTTTGAGCATGAAATCATATCGCTTGACGATGGCTGGACCAAAGACACCACCGACGCCGTGGCCGCCCAGTTGCGTGACGCTGGTTTCAAAGTCAATCGCTCGGTTCTGCCAGGTTCAACTTTTTGGAACGACTGGACAAAATATCCGTTCAGCTCAACCGCTTGGAACCACCGACCGCTTGGCGTTCAGATCCACGCATTGGCTTATAAATCGGGCGAAGCATGGAACGAATTCGGCTGGTCCAACGCTGAATTTGACGGTTTGCTGAAGGAATCCCTGTCAATTGCGAATGCTGAAAAGCGTAGCGAAGTCATGGCCAAGATGGAGGCCCTGATCCAGGAAGAAGGCGTCACCATCCAACCTTTCTGGCGGTCGATTTATCGGCACATGATAACTGGCCTTGTCGGGACCGACAAGCATATCTCAAACGAGGATCACCATTACAAATGGGCATATGCCTCCTAAGCCCTTAAGAAATCGACTGCGCTCCAAATTAGGGGCGCAGTCACCAACGGCCCAAGGTGCAGATCAACTGTACCACTAGCGAATATGGTCCAATAAATGGGCCTGCAAATCTCCTGACCAACAGGGAACATTATGGGACTGTTTATCTTACGCAGATCAGGCGTGATGATACTGACGGCTATCTGCCTGACGTTTATCGTGTTCTTTCTGACCAATCTTTATCCGAACCTCGAAAAACTGGCCAAAACTCAAGGCAACTTCCGCATGTCAGACGAGGCTGTGACCAGCTGGCTGACAAAAGAGGGCTATTTGCAGCCGCTCTATGTCAAATATGGCGAATGGCTTGGCGTGTTACCCGGTTGGACCCTTGAATCCGAAGAAGGTTTCACAGGGCGTTGCATAACCGGAATCGTCACTGCCGAAGAAGCCGCAGAGGCGCCAACGCGCTGCGGTATCTTGCAGGGTGATTGGGGTTATTCCACAGTTTTCAGGGAAGACGTCTCAGGTATCATCGGCAAACGGCTTGGCCTGACTGGTAAGCTGATGTTTTGGGTTTTGATGCTTATGGTGCCATCGGCGCTGTTGATCGGAATCATGGCTGGGATGCGTGAAGGATCCAAGACTGATCGAACTTTGTCTACAGTGTCGATCATCACCACGGCGACACCCGAATATGTGTCTGGCGTTATTTTCATCGCGATTTTTGCCTCGTCAACTGTTGGCTTGAAATGGTTCAAAGGCACTGCGACCTCGGCAATGGAAAACGCCACATTTGAGAATTTCTTTTTGCCGGTTCTGACCATATCCCTTTACGGCATGGGCTATATCGCCCGGATGACCCGCGCGTCGATGACCGAAGTCATGACCGCGCAATACATTCGAACGGCGCGCCTGAAGGGCGTCAAATTCTCGGACATCGTCATAAAACACGCATTGCGAAATGCGCTGATTGCGCCGTTTACTGTCATTTTGTTGCAGGTCCCGTGGCTGTTGAACGGTGTCGTCATTGTTGAGACCTTGTTCAATTACAAAGGCTTTGGCTGGACGCTGGTGCAGGCGGCAAGCAACAATGACATTGAATTACTGCTGGCGGTGTCAGTCGTGTCAGTCGTGGTGGTTCTGGTGACGCAGCTGATATCTGATATCGGCTATGTTTATCTCAATCCACGCATTCGAATTTCTTAAGGGGGAGCGAGATTATGGAACCTCTTGGAACATTCGAAATTATCGGCCGGGTGCTGTATCAATTTACACCTGTCTGGGTCGCGCTTGTGATCATGTTTGCGGCTTCAATTGCTTACAAACGCAAGCTGGGCCTATACGGCAAACTGTATGACAGCCCCATTGGCATGATCGGCTTTGGGCTGGTCATGTTCTGGGTTTTTACCGGTATCTTCGGCGCAATGGACCTGATCATCACGCATGATCCACTGGCGCAAGTCTCGGGTATGAAGAACAAAGTCCCCGGAACACCGCTGAAACGGCCCGAGGAAGGCGAATACCTTTGGTATTTGCTGGGTGGCGACAATCTGGCTCGCGATGTGTTCAGCCGCATGGTCAAAGGCGCGTGGGTGGTGGTGCAGATCGCACCACTGGCGACAGTGTTTGCCTTTATGGTCGGCATCACACTGGGTCTGCCCGCTGGATACTTCGGAGGGCGGCGCGATACGCTGTTGTCGTTCCTGGCCAACCTGATCCTGGCCTTCCCGGTGATCCTGTTGTTTTACCTGCTGGTGACGCCGGAAATCGTGGCCACAGGCGTTCCAAGCTTTATGGCGACAGTGTTGTTTATTTTCCCGATTATCTTTGTCGGCGTCTTGCTGAACTCGCGGTATCACACGCAACCAAAATTTCGCACACCGCTGTTGATCGGCGTATTGGGTGTGATGCTCTGGCTGTATCTGTCGCTGATTTCCACCAATGGCTATCTGGTCAATAACAAGGATTTCAGCATTCCGGCGCTGCCCAAAATACTTGACCTGTTTGATATACCAGGCGGCATTCTGGTGGTGTTTGTGTCAGTGGTTTTTGTCAATTCGCCCACCGTATTCCGGATTGTGCGTGGACTGACAATGGACATCAAAACCCGCGATTATGTGGCGGCGGCGCAAACCCGTGGCGAAGGGTCCTGGTACATCATGCTTTGGGAAATCCTTCCCAATGCCCGCGGCCCGTTGATCGTCGATTTCTGTTTGCGGATTGGTTATACAACGATCCTTTTGGGAACCCTTGGGTTCTTTGGTCTTGGCCTGCCACCGGAAAGTCCGGATTGGGGCAGCACGATCAATGAAGGGCGTAAATTGCTTTCAATCTATCTGCACCCTGCCCTGCCACCGGCGCTGGCATTGTTGTCGCTGGTTCTGGGATTGAACCTTTTGGCTGACGGGCTACGCGAAGAAAGTCTCAAAGACTAAGACATCGGACCGGGGGCCAGCCCCCGGACCCCCGGGATATTTGAGACCAAAATGAATATGGACGTTGTGGCTGAGGTCCGCGTCCGATGAAGGAGACGACAGATGGCGAAAACGGATTATGACGGGCCGATTCTTGAAATTGACAAACTGTCGATCTCGTTCTTTACGCGGCTGTTGGAAATTCCTGCAGTGATGGATTTTTCTGTGACGGTTCAGCCCGGTGAAGCCGTTGGTCTTGTTGGCGAATCCGGATGCGGAAAATCTACTGTAGCGCTGGGCGTAATGCAGGATTTGGGTAAAAACGGACAGGTTGTTGGCGGCTCGATCAAGTTTAAGGGGCGCGATCTGGGAGAGATGAGCGAAGAAGAGTTGCGCGATATCCGAGGCAGTGAAATCGCCATGATCTATCAGGAACCAATGGCGAGCCTGAATCCGGCCATGAAGATAGGCAAACAACTGATGGAAGTGCCGATGATCCATCAGAAAGTGTCTAAAAAAGTAGCCTATGAGCGGGCCTTGCAGGTGGTCACAGATGTGAAACTTCCTGATCCCAAGCGGATCCTTGATTCCTATCCGCACCAGCTGTCAGGCGGGCAGCAACAGCGTATCGTCATTGCCATGGCTTTAATGTCAGAACCAGCGCTGCTTATTCTGGACGAACCGACGACGGCGCTGGATGTGACCGTTGAGGCATCTATTGTCGAACTGGTCCGTGATCTGGGGCGCAAATACGGCACCTCGATGCTGTTCATTTCGCACAATCTGGGCCTGATCCTTGAGACCTGCGACCGGATTTGCGTAATGTATTCCGGCGAAGCGGTTGAGCGTGGCTCAATCGAAGATGTGTTTGACCATATGCAGCACCCTTATACGCAGGCGCTATTTCGGTCGATCCCGCTTCCGGGTGCTGACAAGAACAGCAGCCCGCTGGTGGCCATTCCCGGCAACTTCCCCTTGCCCCATGAACGCCCTCCGGGCTGTAATTTTGGCCCGCGCTGCGATTATTTCGAGGCTGGGCGTTGCGATGCTGCGGATGTATCCATGGACACGGTTCCGGACAGCGACCAGCATTATTCGCGCTGCGTGAAATTCCAGGAAATCGACTGGACTGCGCCGATAACGATTGGTGAACAGAAAGAGAAAAACGCTGTTGGTAAGGTGGTTCTGAAAATGGACAACCTGAAGAAATACTATGAGGTCGCGGCCAACGCGATGTTTGGCGGCGGCGACAAAAAGGTTGTCAAAGCCAATGAAACCCTAAGCTTTGAGGCACGCGAATCCGAGACTTTGGCCATCGTCGGCGAATCTGGTTGCGGAAAATCCACCTTTGCCAAGGTGCTGATGGGGCTTGAAACCGCGACCGAGGGCGAAATCCTGCTAGATGGTAATAACATCGAACAGATTGCCATCGAAGACCGGGATACAACCACGGTTTCCGATATTCAGATGGTGTTTCAGAACCCATTTGACACCCTGAATCCGTCGATGTCCGTTGGTCGGCAGATCATCCGAGCGCTGGAAATTTTTGGCGTTGGCGACAGCGAGTCGGACCGTAAAAAGCGTATGCTGGAACTGCTTGATCTGGTGAAACTACCGCGTGCATTTGCCGACCGGATGCCAAGGCAATTGTCCGGTGGCCAGAAACAGCGCGTCGGCATCGCCCGCGCCTTTTCTGGTGGCGCGCGCATTGTGGTGGCCGATGAACCTGTGTCGGCACTTGATGTGTCAGTACAGGCGGCCGTAACCGATCTGTTGATGGAAATTCAACGCGAGGAAAAAACCACGCTGCTGTTCATTAGCCATGATTTGTCGATCGTGCGCTATCTTAGTGATCGAGTGATGGTGATGTATCTGGGCCATGTGGTAGAGCTTGGCACCACCGATCAGGTATTCTCGCCACCCTATCATCCGTATACCGAAGCACTGTTATCTGCCGTGCCGATTGCGGACACATCCGTGGTGAAAAAGCACATTGTGCTTGAGGGTGATATTCCGTCCGCGATGAACCCTCCACCCGGTTGCCCGTTTCAGACACGGTGCCGTTGGAAATCTGAGGTTCCCGATGGTTTGTGCGACAAAGAGGTGCCACCGGTGCGTATTTTAGAGGGCAATCATCAGATGAAGTGCCACCTGAGCGATGAAAAACTGGCGACGATGGAACCAGTCATTCAGATCGCTGCAGAATAGTGCTGTAACTAAAACATAAACGCCCCATGTGGCTTTCATGGGAATTGTCGATTTTGACATTCTTTTCTGATACGCTCCCGGTCAGGGACGCATATTATGAAACGACATCTCTGCGCAATTTTGGCAGGCGACATAGTCG
>PIVL01000118.1 GCA_003354145.1 Paracoccaceae bacterium | reverse complement strand
GCGGTGGCCATATTGTATGTCGTCTGTCTTCCCGTTCATCCCGTCTCCTATGTGCAGTCCTGCCGCTCCTCGCCAGTCCCTTTACAGACCTGACAGGTGGTCCCGTCGTAATTGCCTTCGCCGCTTCCGTTGCAATGGGCGCAGAGCAACGGTTCCTCTGATTCGTATTTTGCCATGCCGTTTCCTTAGCCCTGTGGGCTCCCGTTTTTTCTGAATTCCCGCAGAGCCCTCAAAGCGGCATCCTTCGTCTTTTGAATCTCCGCTTCGTATTGGTCCCCGTAAATCTCACGGTTTTCGGCAATTATTTCCTCATCACTCATCTGATCGAGTGAATCGATAAGGGCATCGGTGAGCCTCTCAGACGGCGTTCTGTTGTCTGGTTTTTCCATCCCATCTCCTTATGTGCAGGCCGGGCGCTACATGCCGTGAGGCAATACCGGCAAAGCGGTACCACTTACACTACTTCAGGTCCACCCCGGGCTAGCTATGTGGTTTTTACGTAGTGCTGCGTGTCTCCAAGGGATTATTGGGTATCCGAATGCGGCTCGTTTTACTTAGCCAAACGGACCCTACCCCAGCTTCCCACGCCGCTGCACATCTTTTGCTAACATTGTATAAAGAAATCTGATAGGAGAATTTCAGGCCGATCGGACTCTGGCAGTGGGGGCCTTGTGCTTCGGAGGTTCGACTCCTACCCGGTGAGATACCGCCTTATGGATGGGAGGTAAGCTCCCGCTGCCTTCGTCGGCCCTTGCTCCGACCGAGTAGGCCATTAAAGCTCATCCCCGCGCTTAAGCTGATAATAGTAAACAAACATTTTCTTACAGGGATGCCTCATCTTCTTGCGGCGCAAATGACCGCCCTTAAACAATTCCTGAACCACCGGCATAATGACGGGATCTTCCCCGACCATCCCTATGGCTTCGGCCATCTGCCAGCGGCAACGCCAGGCACCCGACTGTAGGATTTGCCGCACTTCCCCGGATGTGATGCACCGGCCCTTTTTCCGCTTCTTTTTTTCCGTCAAAATCTGCTCCTGCATCTCAACCCTCCCGGGGGTTTTATACAGGCATTCAACGGACGATGTATAGCCTGGGTTTCCGCTGCGCTTTCTTGCGGAGTAATGCGTAAACCTGATCTGGTATGGATCCGGCGTCATATGGGTTGATTCTCTCCGCAATGATTTCGCTTATATCCAGGATATCGTCAGGGGTCAGGCCATAATCCAGGACGGCTTCGTACAGCTTGCGCCTGGTGCGGGCTATTGCCCATGGTGAACCGTCCATTCTGGCGTGGATGCATTCCTCGATGATTTGAAAAATTTCGCGGTATTTATCCATTTCATCGCCCTCCTGACCCGATTATACCTGTTTATGCCTGTTTGTAAAAAAACAGCTGCTTACCCTTCCCAAACGTCATTTGCTTTACACCAATCTGTGATGAAATTTATGGTCCGTTTCCAGTTCCACCCGGGCCTTGAATTCAGCCGCCAGAGCAGTTTTTCGGGCCGCAGTAGCTGGGCATGACCGGCGCGGCTCAGGGCTCCCCTTAACCTGAAAAGGTCTTCGTAGCTGAAAAGCCGCAACCAGTCACTGAGCAGGTCCCAGAAGACCACGCCCCGCCCCCTGGCATTCCTCCTGTCCGGTACGCTGACCATCAGGGGTTCCCAGGATTCGTATAATTTTATTTTCCGCCAAACAGGATCGTCATCACCGCGTGAGAGTCCCGTATCGGGACGCTGCGGCCGTTCTATCGGATCCCCTCCCGCTACCATCCTGAGAAGGTTTGCGGCGCTGTCAGCTATGGTTTTGTTCGTCTCAACGTCCACACAATCCGAAATAGTGGTAGCTGCCTCAAGAACCGCATCGGGAGAAAGACCGAATTCCTTAACGGCTCCCAACATCGCTTTGTTGAGCCTGTCCTTTCCCCAGCGGCGGTTCGTCCTGAGGGAAATCCCTTCCCCGATAATCCCGAACGCAAAATCAAATTCACCCATGTCGATCTCCTGTGGTGGTTGGTGTGAAAATTTCATTCATCAAAATTTCCCAGTTCCTCGTGTGAAGCGGGAGCGGTTTACCATTTCGTTCAGCCAGAAACCATGCCTGCATTTTTTCCCCGGCATCAGGGCCGTGGCTGCTCATCATCTCAGCTACTCTGGCATTAAATTTATTGAAGTTTAGACGGTAGTCTTTTCGGTCCCGGTTGCCCGGCTCGAAAAAGAAGGGCTCCAGAGCTTTTGCTTCTGAAACGATATTTTGTTTTGGCGGCCGGTGGCTGGTTGGATCATTGCAACCATTGTTATTGTTCTTGTCATTATTCTTGTCTTCTATACAAGGGGCACTACGCTGTGAGCGTAGTGGCACTACGCTGTGAGCGTAGTGGGTACTACGCTGTGGTGCGGTCAGGAATATGGCTTCGTTGTTTATCATTAGTGGGACCACCCCTTTTTTCTTGGGCCCGGCAACCACCAGAAACCCCTTTTCGATCAACCCAGGGATAACCTTTTCGCATGTGCGCTGGTTGACGCCCGTCAACTTTGAAACCAACCTGGCCGGGGCATAGATAAAGTCAGACCTGTTGTTCATGAAATAAATCAGGATGGGCTTTTCATAGACACTGAGATCCGTCCGGGCAAAGAAATCTTTGGGGACCCGGTAGAAAGAATCTTCTGGTTGACCTGGGGAATTGACGTTGCTAGTCATGGTTTCTCCGGGGGGAAGTTCGTGGAGGTACAGCCCCTTGGTGATTGAAGTTGCGCTATATGTGGACTGCCGGCCGATCACTGCCGCCATATGTAGCGTTTTTCTTTTTATCAGGCACTACGCATCCATGTATTTTCTCTGCCCTTTTCATGTATATCGGTCTAACGGTCATACGCCCCTAGACATACGCAGTCAATAAATAAACCTCTCCGATTTTCTTCAGGAATATGTCTTTAGACAAGGGCATATACATGGTAGGGTTTCGGCTCACCACAGGAGGAAATATGAGCGGAATATTAAAGGGGGGAGAAAAGTCCAAGCTCCCCATGATTGACCCGGACGATTACATTGCTGTGATTCTGATCCCAGCCGAAGGGGAGACTGATATAAAGCTCAGGCATGTTGAGGATACCGAAGACCGCAGGGGGTTCATGCGGTCTGTCGGGGAGTTTTTACTTGAATTGGGAGCCGATCTCATAAAGGAATCCAAAGGTGATTAAAAAACTGACAGACCTGGAGTATTTCGCGCACCCTGCGCTGAATCAGTCAGGCTTCAAATACCACCTGTTGAGCCCTGCCGAGTATATCTGGCACAAGGCCAACGATAAGAAGACCGCAGCCATGACCATGGGTAGCCTTACCCATGCAAGGTTTCTGGAACCTGAAACCGTCAAAGACAGATTCCCCGTCTGGGAGGAAACAAAGAAGCTGGATTCGGTCAAAGCGGGGAAAGCCCGGGCAAAGCTGGAACCGTGGCAGGAGCTCGTAACCCCGGAGATGTGGGCCAAATCGATCATGATGGTCAGTTCCATCAAAGACACCCCGCTGCCACCTGCGGAATTCCGGGAAGTCTCAGGCTTCACCAGATACATGGGCGTGGATATCAAAGGCAAGGCCGACTGGATTGATGGGCATACCGTCTGGGATCTCAAGACCACGGCTGATCTTCACAAGTTTGAGTTTACCTTCCGGCGCTATCTCCTGCACATGCAAGCCGTGTGGTATCTGATCGTCTTCCACGAGGTGGTTGATACCCACAAAACCCTTGTAGTCTCATCCACGCCCCCCTATGACTGGCGGGTGTTTGAATACGGGGCAGAGCGGCTTGAGGAAGGCCTTGCCCTGATCCGGGACCCTGAGAAGGGATTGCCTTATTTCCGCAAATGTCTGGCCGAAGATTCATGGCCCGGCTGCAGCAAAGAAACAACCGTTTTATAAACAAAGGATTTACTTATGGGAAACGAATTGACCACCAAAGTGACGCCCCAGGCCCCCCAAACGGCCCCGCAGGGTACAGAACATACCCGCGTCATTGCCGAAGTGCAGGCCCGTACGATGCAGGCTGTGGGAGCCCCCAGGAATGTGAACGCCGCCTACACCAGAATCATGCAGGCCTGTGAGCGGGAATCCCTGGCCCGGAAAGCGATGTATTCCTATCCGCGTGGGGGGCAGGCTGTGACAGGCCCGAGTATCAGGCTGGCGGAAGTCCTGGCGCAAAACTGGGGAAACATCGAATGCGGCGTCAAGGAACTGAGCCAGGCCAACGGGGAATCTGTCATGGAAGCCTACGCCTGGGATTTGGAAACCAATTTCAGGGATTCGAAAACCTTCACTGTCCCCCATGTGCGACATACGCGGCAGGGCAAGAAGCCCCTGACTGACCCGCGTGATATTTACGAAATGTCAGCAAATAACGGAAGCCGCCGCAAAAGAGCCTGCATCCTTGCAGTCATCCCGGCAGATATCATAGAAGCCGCTGTCGATGCCTGCCGCCAGACGATGGAATCCAACCTTGGCAAGAACATTGAAGATGCCACAAGGAATATGCTGGTCGGATTCAAAAAGCTTGGGGTAACCCAGGAGCACATAGAGAAGAAACTGGAACACCCCGCCGAAAACATCACCGCCCCGGAACTGGTTGAGCTTGGAAATATCTTCAATGCAATTAAAGACGGTTCTGCGAAGGCCGAAGAATATTTCGAGATCAAGACTAAGCAGAAGGTTGACCCGAAGGAATTTGCGGCAAAGCTGGCTCAGGGGCTTGACCCTACTAAGGGGGAGAAGAAATGACGGCTGCGGCAAAGGAATTTGAGCCAGGCGACAAGGTTGTGAACGAAAACCCTGGTTTTTATGAGTTTTGGGGAATACCCAACGGGACGGTCTTCACTGTGGAATCCCACGACAATGAGTACCGGCATGTGGTACACCTTTCAGACTTTAAAAGTCCCAACTGGACTGGCGAGTATACCCCAGGATTCTTAGATGAAAAGTTTGTATTGGCTGACGGGGAGAAGAAACCTTAGCCCATGCCCAACCTAATCCTAAAACTGCTCAGGATAAAAACACCAAAGCCCGATTTGCCACGGTGGGTACTCTTGAGTATTTACAGACCGCCCCGCCACCGCATCCCCTTCCGGCTGGATGCGAAATTCCTTAGAGCTTTCCTGCCACCCCGGGACTAATCACCCCGGGCTTTCTTATACCCAGAAACAGGTGTTAGCAACGTATTCGATGACCGCAAGCCGGGCCGCGCTTCCTTCCGCCCCTAGCTGGCTCTTCTTGTAGCCAAATTGCTTGTGCAGAGCCCCGGGGATAACGGCGTGGCTGTGGTTGAAAGAATTGACGCGGTTTGTGTAGTCCGACAATTCCCGCTGGTCTGCCCGCAGTGTAACGGTGTTGCCGGTCTGGCCTTTTCTGTTCAGCACCAGATCATAGATGGTGCCCGGAGATTGGTTCGGGTCTTCAAATAGGGTTACGCTTTGTAGCTTCAAATCCCCGGCAATAGACTGGATGAAGCGGGTTTCCTGATCTATGAACATATCCGAGAATTCCTGCGTCCCGGGGACCACACTACCGGCCAGAATCGCTCCCATAGAAATCGAAGCAACAATCTGATCTGTGGGAACATCTGAAGCCGTAGTCGGGTCTTCCAGAAAAACATCCTGACCAACGATGTAGCTTATCTCAGGCCCGTAGGTGTTCGTCTCTGAATCATACCAGGTGATTTTCAAAACCTCGTCAACTGTCCCCACATCTTCAAAAAAGGCTCTGTAGCCTTTGCGCTGGCGTGGTTTTAAAAAAGCCATGTCCTTACCTCGTGAGTGTCTGGAATAAATAAAAGTAATCGAAATCTGTCGTGTCAGCTGATGTGCCGTTGCCATCAGCTTTAAACATGGGCGATATCGCTGCACTCGGTATGTTCGTTGTAATCGCCGCCCCTGTCAGGACGCCATCAACATACCCCTGAACCGATGTGCCCCCGGTGTTCACGATAAACCCGAGCCTGCGCCATGTGCTGTTAGCTGCTATGCCAAGGTCAACCCTTGTCTTGGTGCTACTGTTATTGCACACAAGAAACCAGTTAGTATCAGCGGCAAGGAATTCTATGTAAACCCCGTTAGTGTTTTCGCCTACCGTGGTCTGAACATCTCCCAAACCTGCCATGACTACTTCCTGATTTGAAGTAGTTCCGTTAAACCTTACGACTGTTTCAAAAGTTAGCTCACCAGAACCTAAGACCATATTCTGCGCAACCGTTGACTGTCCAAGGTGACCGCATGACCGCGCCCCTGCCGCCGATCCGCCTGATATTCTGACAATACCCGGATGCCCGGATTCGCCGTCAATCATAGCAAAGGCGTTTCCGGTTCCGGTCTTCGAAACACGCCAGCCATACTGAGCAAATTCGTCCGTATCGGCGTTCGATGATATAAAATCATCGAGTAGCTGAAAACCCGCAGACGGGGCAAAGCCGCCCGCTGACAAGCCATCCAGTTTCGTCTTATCGGATGAAGACATGAAACCATGAGAGGTTGAGGCCACCGCAAGGGCATGCATGCTCTGACTCGTCTGGCTGCCGTGGTCATGCACATGGTCAGAGCGGGCCAGAGTGGTTGCGGAGCCTGCCGCATTCGCCGCCCCAACAGCTACAGGGGTCCCCGCCTGAACCTGATGGGTATGGTCAAAACGGGATGCATCGGTGCCCACGCCGGCTATGGCTGCAGCTACACTGACATTAGCCCCCGCAGTATCGGAAAGATCAAGAGCCGTGGCACCGGTCGCTATACCATTCAACTTGGTCTGGTCAGCCGAAGAAATAAAGCCATGACTGACACCTGCAACGGCCACGGCATGCAGAGCCCCCCCGGCCTGATTCGCATGGTCATGAACATGGTCAGATCTGGCTACGCTGGTTGCTACCCCTGCATCATTAGCCGAGCCGATATCAACCGGCGCAGCTGTGGACATTTGGTGCCTGTGGTCCCCCCGGCTTGCATCAGCGGAAGCCCCCGCCGCCCCTGTTGATGCCAGGCTGATTTCCGGGGTCGCATTGGAAAGGCTGGTGCCCGCCATCGTATCAAGCTTGTCTTTATCACTGGCTGAGAGAAAGCCATGGGAGACATTAGCCACCGCCAGAGCATGCAGACTATCAACGGTCTGTGCCCCATGACCGTGTACATGATCGGAGCGGGCCATCGTCCCAGCCGAGCCCGCAGAATTGGCTGTACCAATAGTGACCACGGTTGCCGTAGATACCTGATGCCTGTGATCCGCTCTGGCAGCATCGGGGCTGACTCCCACCGTCCCCACTGATCCAAGGCTGATGGCAGGTGTCGCGGCTGTGAGCGGCGTATTGGTTGCCCCCGTAGCTATGCCGGCAAGCTTCGTAAAATCTGCCGAAGGCATGAGCCCGGAATTTGAGCCGTCAGCATCATCAATAACATCAGCCCCGCCGCCCTTATGTCTGGCGGCATGGGCTGCGATATCAACAGCATTGATGGTGCCTATCGATGTTATGAGCTTACTGTTACCGTCAAGGTTCCCACCAAGGCGCGGGGTAAGGTCATCTTCAACAGCCGCAAGGCCGCCCCCCGCAGGACCCGCAGGCCCCGGCGTTCCTACCAGTGGTAGCTGTAAATATGCCATCGGTTAGGTTCCTTTCTGCATGACCCATGCATTCAGGGTAAGATTTGCGTTATTGGTTTCTTCAATCCACAGCCTTGCCCATTTGTACATGCAGTCAGTCACGTTATACATCTGGCTGGTTGCCCCGCCAAAAGCTACCTCAGAATCTGCAAGGGTTTCCCAGTCGGTATCCGTCGCAAGATCGGGGGACGGCATATTCGACACCTGAATCTTGATGTTCCCTGCTATGCCTGCACCGGTCCAGATTGCCTGATAGCTGAACCCGTAGATTGTTTCCAGATCAAGCGGAGTGGTCCGGTATTCTGTCCCGTTTACAACCTGGTCTTCGGCTTCCTGTCGGTTTCTAAAACGTGCCATTAGTTTAGTCTCCCTTCGAGGGTTTTCACGCGGTCATGTAGCCTGATATGTTCCGCAAGTAGCTCCTGAATAGCGGCCGTATTATAAAGGGGCAGCCGGCCTTTGCCGACACTCCATGGTTCAACCCCCTTCGGTACTTCATCTCCGGCCCCGTCGTCCGTCGTGGTTACCCACCCCGGGAAGACCTTAACTAATTCCTGGGCAACCAAGTTAACACATTCAACACCGTCTTCTTTCTGGTTGTATGTTCTGACCTTTACGGCGTTCACCTTCTCTAATGCTCCGGCCAGCGGCTTAATATTCCTCTTTAATCTTTGATCACAGTTAGCCTCGAACTCAACATCATTAGTTGATGTTACCCTTCTTATCCAGCCCCGGGTAGTGCCGCTGCCTTTGAATGCAACGTAGCGGGCGCTTGTCGCCGCCGTCCTTTGAATGCTCAGGGGGTATTCATTGGCTACGCTGACCGCAGAAGCCAGCGTCAATTCCCCGGCTGACTGCAGGATCATTCTTTCAACGCCAGCGCATGCCCAATTGAGTCGGTTTGCAGCATCGGTATACATGCCCGTATCAGGGTCGCCAATAAAGCTTATGCCGGGGGCAGAAACTGAGCCGTCAGAATGCAGGGTCTGGCCGGGGGTGTTTATTTGCAATCTAGCGGTGGCTGCATCATTATCATAAATCTGAAAAACACCGTTGTTATGGGAACCTATTCGCCATTCCCGGCCGGAAGCATCATCGCATTCCAACATGATTTCAGTGTCGCCGCCATCGTTGGAGAACTGCGCTACCACACCGCTGCTACCAGTCCGCGCTACGTGTAGAATATCTTGGGGGGTAAGGGTCCCAAGCCCAAAGCGCCCATTCTTAATATCCCAACACATAAAGTCCGGGTTATCACCATCACCGGAATTAGCATCATTCCTGCCAGCCCATGCGATTAACCCGCTGGTTTGAAATTGCCCCCTCAAAACCTGGGAACCGGTAGTTCCCGCATCATTCTGAAAGAATAGCTCTGCCGCCCCCCCCCCTGGATTAGCCAGAGTTAAGGAACCCCCCCCGGTCTGCCCGAAAGGGGTATCGGTCCCCATGCCGATATTGCCGCCCCCGCTAATGGCAATGTTTACTCTTGTGCCGTCGCTTCCGATACTTCGGAATTCAACACCAGAATGTGAAGCAAGGGTTGAATCGGTCCGGACAGTATCAAAAAAGTTATTACCGGTAGTATTCCAGAACCTGAGGAACCTTGCCCCGTTGGATGTGCTGGCCCTGATAGCGCCGGTAGTAGCCCCGTCTCCTAATATATCCAGGGCCGTTTCGGCAGTTTTCCCCTTGCCGATATTGCCACTAAAGGTCTTCACCCCCGCAATCGTCTGAGCCCCGGTGGTTATCAATCCCCGGTTGGTTCCGCTCGCGCTTGGAATATTGAATGTATGAACCGATCCCGCTGAACTGATAGCGAAGTCAGTTCCGCTGGTCCCCGTCGCAAAAGTTTGTGTAGCTGCAGTCAGCCCGTTGACTGAGCCGATGCCCGCAATCTGAACCGATGCGCCGGCGCTGTTCTTCACCCATAGCAGACCGCCGCTGTCTACTATGAGCTTGTGGGATCCCGCTGCCGGGCTCTTTGCTGATGCGGGGACAGAATCGTCCATTATCAGCGCTTGAATCTTTGGGTTCCTGCCAAAATAGGCCATAACTGTTTCCTTTCAGAAATGTTTCATCAAACGATGAAATAGTTAGTACCGTCCGAATAAATTGTTACCGCTCCGAAATCCCAGTCAACCAGAAAGGTAGCCGCCCCGTCTATGGTTTCGGCCCCCGGGGTTGTAATGGTTATGTTGTTGGTCTGAGCATCTCCGCTCACATCTTTCACCACAAGATAAACAGACGCCGCCGCAGCCGGCAAAGCCAAAGACCTTGCCGCCGTGGTATCCACGTTATGGATTCTGGCATTGGTCAGGGTGGTGCTGGATGATATAGCTACCTGCCCCGAGACTATCAGAGCATTAGCAATATGGGTGTCTATGGCTGCATGACTGTTCGTCCCAATGTTGGTTATCGCCGTGTGGTCTATGCTGGCTTCCGTAAAATGAATCGTAGCATCAGCGATGTGGGTATCTATGGCAGCATGTGAATTGGTGCCTATGTTTGTGATAGCCGTGTGATCGATTGACCCTTCGGTAAAATGGATGGTCCCGT
Source organism: Paracoccaceae bacterium (assembly GCA_003354145.1). Lineage (GTDB taxonomy): Bacteria > Pseudomonadota > Alphaproteobacteria > Rhodobacterales > Rhodobacteraceae > NORP181. The sequence goes on along the minus strand of PIVL01000118.1, from coordinate 2,143 downwards.
CTGCTATGTGAGTATCGATAGCCGCATGACTGTTGGTGCCAATGTTTGTAATGGCCGTGTGATCAATGGAACCTTCGGTAAAGTGAATCGTCCCGTCTGCAATATGGGTGTCTATGCTGGCGTGGCTGTTGGTCCCGATGTTCGCTATAGCAGTATGATCAATACTAGCCACAGTAAAATGGATAGTCCCGTCTGCGATATGCGTATCAATTGCCGCATGTGTATTCGTCCCTATATTCAGGATGGCAGCATGGTCAATACTGGCTTCGGTGAAGTGGATGGTGCCATCAGCAATATGGGTATCTATTGCCGCATGACTATTTGTGCCCACATTAAGGATAGCCGTATGATCGATACTGGCTTCAGTAAAATGTATGGTGGCATCAGTGATATGGGTCTGCACGTTAGAAGTCAGGCCGGTCAGATAGCCCACTTCGGCATCAGTGACCGCCCCTGTGATCAGAGCCCCTGACCCGTCCGTAATCACAGCCCTGTTCGCTACAAGAGCCGCCCCCACCGCTGCAGTGACCTGAACCCATGCCGGGCCGCCTGCATCCCATGCCCATATGATTTTCGTATCAATCGCCATGCGGGCTTCACCGTCTGATGAACCCGTAGGCAGAGCCGCCGCATTGGCAACCGCGTCTTTCCATGAAGGGGACCCGCCCCCCGAAGGTGGCCAGTTGACAGAAGTCATATCATGCCCCCACCGCTGTGCCGGTTACCCAGATATTGCAAGTCCCGTCAGGTGAGCCCGCAGAAGGATTAAACACCAACCGGACTTCCCCGGGAACAATCTGATTCAGGTTGACCAGAAAATTTTGGGCAGCATCGGCCAGCTGGATGGTTGATTCAAGTGTTAGCTCAACCCATGGGGTCACCCGGTCGAAGCTGTCTTCGTTTCTGCCCTGCGTTCCCCGGTATTCCACGGTAAAGATGCCGGTGTTATCAGTCACTGAATTGCACTCAATGATGAAACCAACGTTATCAACCGGGAAAGTATTAAATGACGTCGTCTGGAAAACGCCCGCCAGAGTGGTATTTGTATTCAGCTTATGAAGCAATACACTTGAACGTCTGCCCATTATGCCCTCCTTATGAGTTAGCCCCTTATGGGGGTAGGGTTATTCTAAATCCATTATCTTTTTGATCCGCTTCCGCAACTCCGGGGTTACTTCGATATCATTGACCTGCCCCAGCATTGTCGGCTTGGTTGACTTATTGAATATTTTTTGTGTTTCCGAAGTCAATCCAGAATATTTGTCATTGTATACGTTTACCTTTATCCCGGCTTCCCGCAGGGTCTTAACTGCCTTTTCCAACCGACCATTACTGGCTGTACCAGCGCGCAAAATACTTTGAACACGGTTATTAGGAACGCCGAAATACACATTTACTTCTGAGCCTTTCGGTATCGCTTCGATATAATCATCATGGGCAATAAGATCCGACCGGGTATGAATTTTCAGCGGGCGCGGGCTGTTCTGCATTAGCGACTTTGTAACATTATGCCGGTTGTCGTAATACCCCAACGGATCCGGCCCGCTGTAGTCTTTTACATGCCGGCCACCAAGGTTATTGGAGCCTACTTCATGCGCCCTGAAATTCGGGACAAATTTCCCGCCCTCCATCAGCCACGGTTCAGAACTGACAGGAGGGCCGTCTTTTTTGTTAACCCTTATAACAGCATTCCGATACTGATGGTCCTTCCTTCGGGAAACCCCTTTTATAAATTTCTCCGGGACATTTTCTACCATTTGGTCGGCCAGTTCTTTGAACCGCGCCGCGCCTTCTACCCCCTCGGTAGATTTCCTTACCCTGTTTATCTCATCGACAATATCAAAGGGTTCATAGTCTGCTTTTAAACGCTCGACTATTTCATCTTCTCCGAACCCCCTGCCCCGTAGGTCTGCCACATCATCGACCAGGCCTTCCTTTAAAACATCGTCCGGATCCATGCCCTTATGCCAATCAACGTCGGTTTTGCCGCGTTCCGAGGGGAAACCCCCAAAATTTTCATCCACCATCTTTTGGTTTCTGCGCTGCCTTGGCTTGTCGTCAAAATCTGCCTTGTCATACCGCCGAAGCAAATCATCTTCCGCGCCGGTTCTGGTTTCCTTGCCCCTGATCTCATCAACCAGTT